>CAZNOA010000121.1:0-4836 GCA_964574565.1 uncultured Halobellus sp.
CCGACGACGTGGAGATGGGGATCTGGGAGCTGATCACCGGCTTCCCGCGCCGCATGGCCGACTCCGCGCTGAAGTAGCGGGCTCTCCCCGCCGCAGTCGGCCGTTTCGGTCACGCGTCTGGACGCTCGTCCACCGAACTGTTCCAAGGGAAACCGACTTTTCCGTCCCCCGCAGAGTAGTCGTATGAGCACCTTCGAGCCGCCCGAGGAGACGGTCGCTGACGTCGCCGTCGTCGACTACGGGCTCGGCAACCTCCGATCGGTGACCCGCGGCCTCGAACGCGCCGGCGCGAGCGTGGAGATAACGGACGATCCCGAGGCGTTCGCCGCCGCAGACGGCGTCGTCCTTCCGGGCGTCGGCGCGTTCCGCGAGGGGATGGAGAACGCCGGGCCGCTCCGGGACGCGCTGACCGACCACGCCGAGGCCGGGCGCCCGCTCTTCGGCATCTGTCTCGGGATGCAGATGCTTCTCACCACGAGCGAGGAGGCCGCCCACGAGGGAGAGGGAGACGTGACCGGGCTCGACCTCGTGCCGGGCACCAACGTCCGGTTCGATGTCGACCGCAAGGTCCCCCACATGGGGTGGAACGAGCTGGATGTCGCTCGCGACCACCCGATCGTCGAGGGGGTCGCCGGGGAGTACGCCTACTTCGTCCACTCGTATTACGCAGAGCCGGACGACCCGCACGCGGTCGTCGCCACCGCGGACTACGGCGTCGACTTCCCGGCGATCGTCGCCAACGAGGCCGGCAACGTCTTCGGCACGCAGTTCCACCCGGAGAAGAGCGGGGAGACGGGACTCCGGATCCTGCGGAACTTCGTCGCCTACTGCGCGGAGCGGTAACCGGGGTCCACGCATGCCGGCTATCCGACTCGGCGTCGACGTGGGCGGCACGTTCACCGACGTGGCGCTCGCCGTCGGCGACGACCTCACCACGGCGAAGGTGCCGACGACGGCCCCGCAACACGCGGGGGTCCTCGACGGGGTTCGAGCGGCCTGCCGCGCCGCGGACGTCGACCCCGCCGCGGTCGACGCGTTCGCACACGCGACCACCGCCTCGGTGAACGCCCTCTTGGAGCGCGACGGCGCCCGGACCGCGCTCGTGACGACGGCCGGCTTCCGCGACGTGCTCGAAATCGAGCGGCAGAACCGGCCGTCGCTGTACGACATCCGCGCCGAGAAACCCGACCCGCTCGTGCCGCGGCGCCGGCGATTCACGGTCGACGAGCGCGCGACGATCGAGGGCACCGAGCGTCCCGTCGACCCCGAGGCGGTCCGCGACCTCGCGGCCGACATCGCGGAGACGGGAGCGGAGAGCGTCGCCGTCTCGCTGCTCCACGCGTACGCGCACCCGGAGAACGAGGCGGTCGTCGCCGACGTCCTCCGCGACGCGCTCGACGTTCCGGTCTCGGCGTCTCACGACGTGCTCGCGGAGTTCCGCGAGTTCGAACGCACGTCGACGACCGTCGCGGACGCGTACCTCGCCCCGGAGCTCGACGCGTACCTCGGCGAGCTGCTGTCGGGCGCCGGCGACCTCGGGCTCCCGGACCCGCGGGTGATGCGGTCGAACGGGGGCGTCGCCGACGTCGAGACGGTTCGCGAGAGCGCCGTGACGACGGTGTTCTCCGGTCCGGCCGCCGGGGTCGTCGGCGCGGCGGCGGTCGCGAGCGGCGCGACGCTGCCGGCGGGGGACGCCGTGACCAATGGCGCCCCCGCCGCCGTCACCTTCGATATGGGCGGCACGTCGAGCGACGTGAGCCTCGTCCGGGACGGCGCGGCCGAGCGGACGGCAGAGACGACGGTGGCGGGCGTGCCGCTCCGGACGCCCGCGGTCGACGTCGAGACGGTCGGCGCGGGCGGAGGGTCGGTCGCGTGGACGGACGCGGGCGGCGCGCTCCGCGTGGGGCCCCGGTCCGCCGGCGCCGACCCCGGCCCGGCCTGCTACGGGGCGGGCGGGAGGGATCCGACCGTCACCGACGCCGACGTCGTCCTCGGCTATATCGGCCCGGACGCGGCGCTCGGCGGCGACCTCTCGCTCGACGTCGACGCCGCCCGCGACGCGCTCGACCGGCTCGCCGACGCGGCGGCGATCACGGGCGATGGAGCGACGTCGGACGCTGTCGCGGCCGCGAGCGGCGTGTATCGCGTCGCGAACGCGACGATGGCGCGGGCGATCCGGTCGGTCACCACCGAGCGCGGCCGCGACCCCCGCGAGTTCGACCTCGTCGCCTTCGGCGGCGCGGGGCCGATGCACGCCGCCGCCCTGGCCGACAGACTCGAGATGGACCGCGTGCTCGTCCCCGGCCCGGCCGGAGTCCTCTCGGCGTACGGGCTGCTCGCGGCCGACGAGACCCACGACGCGGCGCGCACGGTCCGGCTCTCGCTCGCGGACGCGACCGCCGGCGACCTCACGGAGGCGTTCGCGGCGCTGACCGAGCGCGTGCTCGGCGACGTCTCCGACCCCGAAGCGGCGTTGATCGACCGCGCGGCCGACTGCCGGTACGCGGGCCAGCGGTTCGAGCTGACCGTGTCACCGGACGCCAGTGACGCGGGCGATGTCCACGAGACGACCGACGGCGAAGACGAGACCGCGGTCGCTCCCGAGACCCTCGCCGAGCGCTTCGCCGAGGCCCACGAGCGCGCCTACGGCTACCGGCTCGACGCCGACGTGGAGGCCGTCACGCTCCGGGTCACGGCCACGGTCGACGTCGACGCCCCGACCGTCTCGTGGACGGGCGAGTCGGACGCGAAGTCCGGAACGCGGACGGTCGTCTTCCCGGAGACCGGGAGGGTCGAGGCGACCGTCTACGACCGGGACGCGCTGGCGCCCGGTGCGGCCCCGGACGCCCCGGCCGTCCTCGCCGGAACCGAGAGCACGACGGTCGTACCGCCCGGCTGGCGAGCCAGCGTCCGACGAGACGGGACGGTGGTGTTAGCTCGCGGGGAGCGCGACGCGGGCAACGAGGGCCGACGAGGGGGTCACGCGGCCGGCCGGACGGACCGCGGTGACCCGTCGGAGGCGGATCCCCGATGAGTCGGGAGACCGGCGCCGACGGCGACGCCCCCGACGACCTCGACCCCGTGACGCTGGAGGTGCTCCGCAACCAGCTGGAAGGCGTCGCCGAGGAGATGGGGAGCGTGCTGATCCGCGGCGCGTACTCGCCGAACATCACCGAGCGGCAGGACTGCTCGACCGCCCTCTTCGACGCCGACGGGCGGATGGTCGCGCAGGCGGAGCACATCCCCGTCCACCTCGGCGCGATGCCGGCGGCGGTCGCGGCGGTCCGCGACCGCGCCCCGGAGCCGGGCGACGTGTTCGTCCTCAACGACCCGTTCACCGGCGGGACGCACCTCCCGGACGTGACGCTCGTCTCGTCGCTCGCGCTCGACGGCGACGTGGTCGGATACGCGGTCTCCCGGGCTCACCACGCCGACGTCGGCGGAATGGCCCCGGGGAGCATGCCCGCGGGGGCACGCGAAATATATCAGGAGGGGCTCCGGATCCCGCCGGTCCGGCTCGTCGAGGGCGGCGAGCGCGACGGCGACGTCTTCGAGCTGCTGTTCGCGAACGTCCGCAACGCGGCCGAGCGCCGGGCCGACTTCGAGGCGCAGCTCGCGGCCAACGAGCGGGCCGGCGACCGGCTTCGCGAGCTGGCGGCCGAACACGGACGCGACCGCCTCCTCGACGCCTTCGACGCGGTGATCGGCTATTCGCGCGAGCGAATGGCCGCCGCCATCGACGACCTGCCTGACGGGACGTACGAGGCCGCGGACGTCCTGGAGGGAGACGGCGTCACGGAAGCCGAGATCCCGATCCGCGCCGCCGTCACCGTCGACGGCGGGTCGCTCGCGGTCGACTTCGCGGGCACCGCGGCGCAGGTCGACGGGAACTGCAACGCCCCGCTGGCGGTGGCGAAGAGCGCGGTCTACTTCGTCGTCCGATGCGTGACGGACCCGGAGATACCGCCGAATCACGGCTGTTACGAGCCGGTGTCGGTCCGTGCTCCCGCGGGGTCCTTATTAAACCCCGACCCGCCCGCCGCCGTGGTCGGCGGCAACGTCGAGACGAGCCAGCGCGTCACCGACGTCGTGTTCGCGGCGCTCGGCGAGGCCGCTCCCGACCGCGTGACCGCGGGCGGGCAGGGGACGATGAACAACCTCACGATCGGGAGCCGCGGGGGTGACGCTTCGTTCACGTACTACGAAACGATCGGCGGCGGCTCCGGCGCGCGGCCGGACGGCGACGGGATGGACGGCGTTCACGTCGGGATGACGAACACGCTCAACACGCCAGTCGAGGCGTTGGAGGCAGCGTACCCGCTCCGTGTCGAGCGATATGCTCTCCGCCCCGACACCGGCGGTGCGGGAGCGTACCGCGGCGGGCTCGGACTGGAGCGGCGCGTGCGGGTGCAGACCGACGCGACCGTCTCGCTGCTGACCGAGCGCCGGCGACGGCCGCCGGCGGGTCTCGCGGGCGGCGAACCGGGCGCTCTCGGAGAGAACCTGATCGACGGCGAGCCCGTTCCCGCGAAGACGACCGTCGACGTCGCGGCCGGGACGACGGTGACGGTCCGCACCCCTGGCGGCGGCGGGTACGGGGACCCAGCAGAGCGCGATCCGGAGGCGGTCGCGGCGGACGCAACAGACGGGAAGGCGACGGGAGACGGAGCGACAACCGGGGACGAGCACGCCGCGACCGACGGCGCGGAGTGAGTCGGTCTCCGACTACAGTCCGTCGTACGGCCCCGGCTTCGCCGCGGTGAGGCGGTCAACCTGCTCGTTCGAGAGGTCGATCGCCGCGGCCGCGAGGTTCTCTTCGAGCTGTTCGACGGTTCG
>CAZNOA010000122.1:0-4786 GCA_964574565.1 uncultured Halobellus sp.
CACCGTTGCAGTGCCGGCCGGTTGAATCAGCGGTCCGACGGCGGTGTGTGCGTTCGGCTCGTCGTAGTGTGCGTTCGACTCGTCGTAGTGTGCGTTCAACTCGTCGTAGTGTGCGCTCGGCTCGTCGTAGTGTGCGCTCGGCTCGTCGTAGTGTGCGCTCGGCTCGTCGTAGTGTGCGCTCGGCTCGTCGTAGAGAGCCGCGAGGGCGCGGCGTTCGCGCGGCCCCCGGATTCTCACACTCCCGTCGACGTCAGGGGATTTTTCATGGTTCGACCGTGAAGGACTCTCATGGCAACTAACACGCCGGGATCGGATCCGGACCCGTTGGACGGAGGGGACTTCGACTACACCGGGGGCGATATCGACCGGCCAGACCTCGTCGACGCGCTCGACCGACGCGTCGACGGCGACGTGCGGTTCGACGACTACTCGAAGCGGCTGTACGCGACCGACGCCTCGGCGTACGAGGTCACGCCCATCGGCGTGGTGATCCCCGAGTCCACGGCCGATGTCGCCGCGGTCCACGAGTACTGTTTCCGTGAGGGGATTCCGGTCCTCCCGCGAGGCGGCGGGACTTCGCTCGCGGGACAGACCGTCAACGAGGCGGTCGTGCTCGATCTCACCGACTCGATGGACGCGGTCGTCTCGACCGACCCGGACGCGCGGAGCGCTCGTCTCCAGGCCGGCGCGTACATCGGCGACCTCAACGCCGCGGTCGAACCGCACGGGCTGAAGTTCGCTCCGGACCCGGCGTGGCGTGACAAGTCCGCGATCGGCGGTGCGATCGGCAACAACTCCACCGGGGCGCACTCGCTGAAGTACGGGAAGACAGACCACTACATCGAGGAGCTGGAGGTCGTGCTCGCCGACGGCACCGTCGCCACCTTCGGCGAGGTCGCGGTCGATGAGCTCCGCGAGTCGGCGGATCCCGACGCCGACGGGCTCTTGCCTCGTATTTACGCCGAGATCGTTCGGATCCTCGACGAGGAGGCGGAGGCGATCGACGACCGGTTCCCCGAGATGAAACGGAACGTCTCCGGCTACAACCTCGACCGGCTCCTCGCCGAGTACCGCGGCGAGTACGGCGAGGAAGGGGTCGTCAACCTCGGCCGGCTGCTGGCCGGCAGCGAGGGAACGCTCGCGACGGTCACCGAGGCGACGGTCTCGCTGGTCGAGGTCCCCGAGACGAAGTCGGTCGCGCTGCTCACGTACGCCGACCTGCTCGACGCGATGGAGGACGTGGCGCCGATCCTCGAGCACGACCCCGCCGCCGTCGAGGTGATGGACGACGTGCTGTTGGGGCTCGCGGCCGACACGCCGGAGTTCGAGGACGTCGTCGGGATGCTTCCCGACGGCACCGACTCCGTGCTCTTGGTCGAGTTCTACGCCGATAGCGACGCGGACGGTCGCCAGAAGGTCGCGGACCTGATCGCGGACCGAGTGGGAGCCGACGAGGCGGTCAGGGGCGACGGAGCGGGTGAGCGCGCCGTTCCCGGCACCGAGGAGACGCCGAGCGACGGCGCCGCCGAGACGACGAGCCAGCCGCGTCGGGCGGTGACCGCGATGGAGGCGCACGATCCCGACGAACGGGACCGGTTCTGGAAGATGCGCAAGTCGGGGCTGCCGATCCTCCTCTCTCGCACCACCGACGAGAAGCACATCTCGTTCATCGAGGACTGCGCGATTCCCCCGGAGCACCTCCCCGAGTACACCCGCGAGTTCCAGTCGATCTTGGAGGACAACGATACGTTCGCGACGTTCTACGCGCACGCCGGCCCCGGCGTGCTCCACATCCGCCCGCTGATCAACACGAAAGACGTCGACGACGTGGAGGCGATGGTCGATATCGCCGACCGCGTCACCGACGCCGTCGTCCGGCTGGGCGGCTCCGTCTCCGGCGAACACGGCGACGGTCGAGCCCGGACGCAGTGGAACCGAAAGCTGTACGGCGACGACCTTTGGAACGCGTTTCGAGAGCTGAAGACCGCCTTCGACCCCGACTGGCTGCTCAACCCCGGGAACGTCTGCGGCGACTTCGACATGGGCGAGAACCTCCGGTTCGACGCCGACTACGAGTACGACGCCGGCTTCGACCCGGCGATGGAGTGGGCCATCGACAACGGGATGCAGGGAATGGTCGAGCTCTGTCACGGCTGTGGCGGCTGCCGCGGCCCGCAGGAGACGACCGGCGGCGTGATGTGTCCGACGTACCGCGCCTCCGAAGAGGAGATCCAGTCCACTCGCGGCCGGGCGAACATGTTGCGCGGAGCCATCTCCGGCGAGCTCCCCGACGACCCGACCGAAGACGAGTTCGTCACCGAGGTGATGGACCTGTGTATCGGCTGTAAGGGATGTAAAAAGGACTGCCCGAGCGGCGTCGACATGGCGAAGCTCAAAGCGGAGGTCGAACACGCGCACCACGAGGAACACGGGATCGACCTCCGGACCCGGCTCCTCGGCAACTTCGAGTCGCTCGCTCCGCTGGGATCGAAGTTCGCTCCCCTCTCGAACCTCCCGAACAAGATCCCCGGCGCCGGCCTGCTCGCGGAGAAGGCGCTCGGCATCGCCAGGGAGCGTGACCTTCCCACCTTCCGGTCGGAGAGCCTGACGGACTGGTTCGAGGCCCGCGGGGGTGCCGGGGTCTCGCGGGAGGAGGCCGACCGGAACGTGCTGTTGTTCCCCGACGTGTACACCACGTACACGAATCCGGGCGCCGGGAAGGCCGCGGTGCGCGTGTTGGAGGCGGCGAACTGCCACGTGCGGATTCCGGACGTCGACGGCAGCGGGCGACCCCCGCACTCGAAGGGGATGCTCGACGAGTCCCGAGCGGCCGCGAGAGACGCCGTCGAGACGCTCGCACCCGACGTCGAGCAGGGGTGGGAGGTCGTCGTCGTGGAGCCCTCCGACGCGGTCATGCTCCAGACGGACTACCACGACCTGCTCGACGGCGAGGCCAGCGACGTGCCGGACGCGGACGTGGCGACCGTCTCGTCGCACACCTACGGTGTCATGGAGTACGTCGACGCTCACCGCCTCGACGAGGAGCTCCGGCTCGACGCCCCCGGCGAGCGCCTGACGTATCACGGCCACTGCCACCAGAAGGCGACGAAGAAGGACCACCACGCGGTCGGCGTCCTCCGTCGTGCGGGATACGGGGTCGACCCGCTCGACTCCTCCTGTTGCGGGATGGCCGGCTCGTTCGGCTACGAGGCAGAGCACTACTCGATGAGCAAGGCGATCGGCCGGATCCTCTTCGATCAGGTCGCCGAGAGCGACGGTGACGAGGTGGTGGCGCCGGGCGCGTCCTGTCGGAGCCAGCTGAAAGAGCGCGACGGGAGCGCCCCCGAGCCGCCGCATCCGATCGAGAAGCTCGCGGCGGCGCTGCCCTGAGTCGGCCGCCGAGAGAGGTTCGGTGAACCCCGATCACCGCTCGTGAATCGTCCCTTCGACGCCCTCTCGCTCGCGCTCTCGACGCCGTCTTAACACCTGTTTGAATCCGTTTCCGGGACCGCCGTCGATCGGCCAACCGTTCGTCCGCCACTGCGGCGGCTCCGGCGAGAAGGAGGGACAGGAGCCGGCGCACTCCCGCGCGGTCGGCGTCTTCCCCTTCGCGGCGCAGTACGGAACGACTCCCCGACCCTCGCCGCGAAGCTCGAAGTGCCGGCAGTCGGGACGCATCGTCTCGTGGAACGACCGCCACCCCTTGCCGTAGGCGCGCTCGGCGATCTCTAAGCGCAGCGTCTCTCGCTCGGGGTCGCCAGCGGGCGTATCGCCGACTCCGCAGTCCCCCGACTCGTCGCCGCCCGAGCCGCTCGAATCGCTCGAACCGGTCGATGCGTGCGGGGCGAGGCTGCTCGGGTGCCACTCGACCGCGGCGCTGTCGGCGTGGACGCCCGCCGAGAAGTCCGTCGCGAGGATCCCGGCCTCGACGGGCAGTTCGCGGAGCAGCGCTGGTTCGACGCGGTCTCCGGTCGTCTCGGTCGCGAGCCAGACCTCGTCGGCGAGAGCGGTCTCGACGTCGTGAGCGAGCTGGTCGGCGAGCCGATCGGCCGCGGAGCGGTCGAGGTCGGGCTTGTTCTCGATCGCGACGACCCGCGCGACCCAGTCCGGGTACGGTCGCTTCCGGCGGAGCTGGATCCGATTGTTCCGCCGTCGCTTCTCGATCAGGTCACGCCCCGCGGCGCGGTGGACCGCCTGCCGGACGTAGCGCCACGGGTAGCCCGGATGCGGGAGCGCGTCGCGGTACCACGCCCAGTCGGCGGGCGCGTGACGGACGACGTGGAGGAGATCGGAGTCGATGGTTCGGTCGCCGAAGGCGCGGCGAGCCGCGAACGCGGCGGGGTCGACCTCGATCACGAGGGTGTCCCAGCGGCGCCGCTTGGTGCCGAGCTGGCGGGAGACGATCACCGGTCGCGGGCCGCCGCTCGGATGCCACGACAGCTCGGCGTAGCGGCAGACGAGGAGCTCGTAGCCGAACTCGGCGTCCGGAATCACGGCTCAGCTACCGGGCGACCAGATAAAAACGGTGCGTTCGAGGCAGTCTCACTGCCCGTCTTCGGACGGAGTCAGACGTACCGGCCGGTCTCGTCGTCCTTCCGCTCTTCGAGGTACTCGTGCGCGTCCTCTAGGATGTCGCGAGGGCCGTCTTGGGTGATCGTGTTGAGCGCCTGCTCGTAGTCGCGCCACTGCAGGTCGCGGTGTTCGTTCGAGATCTCGGCGCTCGCCTCGAACGAGCGCGCGATGAACAGGTGAACCGTCTTGTGGATGGTGTTGCCGTTCGCCTCGA
>CAZNOA010000123.1:0-4703 GCA_964574565.1 uncultured Halobellus sp.
AACGGTGAAATCCTCGTAATACCGCCCCTCCCACCCGCCGACAAGCCGGCGGTCGCCGTTATCGCCGCCATCGGTGGCGAATGTATCGCGCACAGCAGTCAGCTCGTCTCCCGATGTCGGTTTCGCATGATCGTGTGAATCGCTGTCTCGAGCCATACCTGATCTGACGACGAACGACTAAAAGAGGATTGTGTTCGCGACGCTCCCCGTTAGACGAAGTTGGCCGCCGTGTACAGGAGGAGCCCGACTGAGATGATCGTTACGAGCACGATCCATCCGATCATGATGGCACCCATCTGACGGTGTGTGAGGTTTTGTCCCTCGAGTATGTCGGTAACGCCCATACCAGAAGTGATTCAGGCAGGGTATTTAATCGATTCGTGTTTTTGAAGAGGAGAGATCGGTGTCTCCCCGCGGCGTCCGGGGTGATACCACGCACACTGCTCGGGCGGCACGCGAAAGCGGCATCTCTCACGGTATTCTCGGTAGAGTACCGACTACCGTCTTCACACGCCCGTCGGGGATCAGGTCTTTGTGGCTCCCGCGCCTGTTTTCCGATGATGGGAACTGACGGCGTTTCGCCGGGCGAAGCGGCGGGAGACGGGCCGAAGACATCGGAACCAAACGGGAGCCGAACGACCGAATCGGTCTCGGCCGAGCCCAACTCGGACACGCCGGACGGCGTGCGAGCCGGTCTCGTGATCCGCGGAGTCGAGAACTGTCCCGCCGCCGCTGTGTCAGATCGCCACGACGGGGCGATCACCGGGATCAACTGGACGCAGAGCGACGGCTCTCACGTCGAGGAGTTCCGAGTTCGCGACCCGACCGCGATCGAGCGGGCCGAAGCAGGCATCGACGCGGAGGCGGTAGTCGATCTCGGCGACGAACGCGTGTATCGGTTTGTCCGGCCGGACGATGACGCGTGTGCGTGCCGAGTTATCGGGGAGTTGGGCTGTCCGATCGTCGACGCTCGAGCCGAGGACGGAGCCCTCTATCTCACGCTCCACCTCCCGGACCTCGAACGACTCCGCGACGTGGTTGCGAGTCTCGACGACGCGGCCAACCGCGTCAAGGTCCGCTATCTTATGAGCGGCTCAGCGGACACCGACGGCGTTCCCGACCGAACGCTTGTCGACCGCGACCGGCTCACGGACCGCCAGTGCGAGGTGCTCCGCACGGCCCTTCAGATGGGGTATTTCGAGCGGCCGCGAGATGCCAACGCAACTGCCGTCGCCGAGAGGCTCGATATCGCCCCGTCGACGTTTGCGGAACACCTCGCGGCCGCACAGCGGAAACTGCTTGAGGAGGCGCTGTCCGAGGGGTAAGTGTCGCGGCGCGGCAGGCAGCGATTGTGTCGTCACCGAGTGTGGCTCACGATCGCCGATTCGAGGGTCGTTCGGTCCGTTTGCCTCCCGTTCCGCTCGGTGACTCTGCACTGTCGCTCATGGGGCAGTATTGGTCATTCTGAACAGTATGGTTTTCGGCGACAGAAACTCGTGATTTCCTTCAGCGCACGTCAGATTCGGTCATCCCGATCCCGAGTACACTGAGGTCGACGTTGTCCGCGACGAGGGCGGCGGCTCGGTCGTAGGGATCGCCGGCGGCATTCGCCCCGTTACCGGACTCCGTCGCTGTGTCAACCGTTGTCGGACGCGTCGTCCCCGCCGCCGCGAAAGCCGTCTCAACGAACGCGTCGCGGACGGATTCGTTCTCGAAGAGCCCGTGAAGGTAGGTCCCGAGCACTCGCTCCGTCGCCGCGCTCTCGGGACCGAGGGGCCGCCCGATGGTCACTGTCGCCGTCGACCGTCCCATGTGGATCTCGTATCCGGTCGCCGTCCCGCTCGCTCCCGCGATCGGACCGATCCCGTCGATCGATCGCGTCACACGTTCCACGCGCTTGTCGGTCGTGAAGCGGGTCTCGATCGGGAGGACGCCGACACCCTCGACGGTCGAGAGCGAGCCGGTTCCCTCGACGTCGGCCGCCGTGAGCCGCTCACCGAGGATCTGGTAGCCGCCACAGAGGCCGAGAATCGGTCCGTCGAACGCGCGGATCGCCTCGTCGACGCCGGCCTCGCGCAGCGCCAGCAGGTCGTCGACGGTGTTCTTCGATCCGGGGAGGACGACCGCGTCGTAGTCGTCGAGCCCCGCGTCGGCGTCGGAAACCGCGTCGAGCGGGACGTACACCACCCGGACCCCCGGCTCGCGCGTCAGCGGCTCCAGGTCGGTGAAGTTCGAGATGCGCGGCAGCCGCGGCACCGCGATCCGGACCGCTTCCGCGTCGGGAACGCCGTCGTCGGCGCCGAGGCCGCGGTCGCTCCCGGCGTCACCCGCGCCGTCTCGGCCGTCCGCCGTCGGCAGCGAGAGGCTGTCTTCGGCCGGGAGCCCGGGATCGTCGTAGGGGACGACGCCGACGATCGGGACTCCGGTTCGCTCCTCGATCTCCTCGATTCCGGGCTCTAACAGCGACGGGTCGCCGCGGAACTTCGTGATGACCGCGCCCGCGACCCGCTCCCTGATATCGTCGGGGAGCAGTTCGAGCGTCCCGTAGAGACTGGCGAAGGCGCCGCCGCGCTCGATGTCGACCGCGATCAGGATCCGTGCGTCGGCGAAGCGGGCGCACTCGACGTTCGCGAGGTCGCGGTCGTGGAGGTTGATCTCGGCGATGCTCCCCGCACCCTCCGCGACGATCAGGTCGTGATCGGCCGCGAGCCGGCTGTGAGCCGCAACGGCGGCGGTTCGGGCGTCCTCCCAGTGCGACTCGTAGAAGTCGCCGGCCGCGTAGTGGCCGACCGACTCGCCGTCGACGATCAGCTGGCTCTCACCGTCACCCCGAGGTTTGAGGAGGACCGGGTTCATATCGGTCGTCACTGGCACGCCGGCGGCCCGAGCCTGAACGTACTGGGAGACGCCGATCTCGCCCCAGTCGCCGTCCGGCGTGAGCGCGACGCGAGCGTTGTTGCTCATATTCTGCGCCTTATACGGTGCGACCGACACGCCGTGGTCAGCGAGCAGTCGGCAGAGCCCCGCGGCCAGCGTGCTCTTGCCGGCGTGGCTCGCGGTGCCGGCGATCAGGACGGTGTCGGTCACAGTCGGGTCCTCGGGAGCATCTGTTAATACTCGGTTCCCTGTCGGGCGCGGTGGCCCGCGTCGAACGGGTGCGCCACCTTCCGAACGTTCGTGATGAGATCGGCGACTCCGTCGAGATAGCTGGGCTCGGCGTGGCTGCCGGTGAGTACGAGTTCGAGACCGTCGGGTTTCGACTCCGCCAGATCAACGACCGCGTCCGGCTCGACGAGCCCGCGGTCGGCCGCGTACAACAGCTCGTCCAGGATGAGCATGTGAACCCCGTCGTCGGGGTCGCCGTCGAGCGAGAGAGGAGCGGTCAGATCCGCCGCCTCGGTCCCTGCGAGGAGTTCTTCGGCGCGCTCGAAGGCGGCCGTCGCCTGCGCCTCGTGTTCGTCGTCTGCGGAGCCGTCGAGCAGACCGTGCCAGCCGTAGTGGCCGGCGTTCTCGTAGCTGAACCCGGGCATCGCGTCGATCGCGTTGTACTCGCCGCGCACCGCGTCGACGCTGTCGGCGCCCCCCTTCATGAACTGGAGCATGTGGACGCGGTAGCCGTGGCCGGCGGCCCGAAAGCCCATCCCCATCGCCGCGGTCGTCTTCCCCTTTCCGTCGCCCCACCACGCCTGCACAAGCCCGAATTCCTCGGGGGCCGCCGGCTCGATCGGCTTCGGCTCCGGCGAGGTGCCCCCGCCGGGGGTGCGTGTTCGCCCGTCGTTCTGATTCGATTTCTCGTCGCTTGCGATCGATTCCTCAGTGCTCGCTCCGTCGGTGTCGCTGTCGTTCGTTGTCATGGGTTGAAGACCTCCGCCCGCTCGTCGGCAACGACGCCGTATTCGGCATCGGTCGCCGGACCGGGCAGGTCGCCGTCCGGATACCGCGACTGCAGGCTCTCGCGAATTGCGTCCCGGACGCAGACGCGCGTCGCCGCTCCGACCGTCGTCGCGCTCCCGGAGAAGGCTGCCGGCTCTCCGTCCGGGTCGTCCGCGACGATGACCGCGTCGCTCGTCGTCCCCGGGATCCCCGCCGTCGCCAGGAGCGTCGCCGCCTTCGCCTCGGCCGCGACGGCGACGAGATTCGCCCCTGCCCCGGCCGCGAGCCGGCGAGTCGTTCCGACGATCAGGTTGACCGTGCCGGGTCGGTGTTGCCGAGCGGCCGCGGTCGTCGCTCCGGTGTCCGAGGTCAGGTCGCCGTCTGCGGTATCGTCTCGTTCGTTGGTCGGTTTCGTCTCGCGGTCCATCGGTAACATCGCCGGGTTCGACAGACCGACCGTCGCGTACACGACGACCGGGCCACGTCGTGCGCCGCGTGCATGTTCCATCGAGACGCCGGTAAAGAGGGTCGGACCGGTGTCCACGCTTTCCGCCGAATCGAATCCGGCCCGGGCCAGCCGCTCGTCGCGGTACGTCCCCAGATCCGTCCGGTCGAATCCCTCCGGTACCGAGACGTTGTACGCGGCGTCTTCGCGCAGTCGGCCGCCGTTCCATCCGGTCGAGAGCCAGCGGGTGTCAGGGCGTTGGAGCCGCAGGATCCCGTCGCGGACGGTCGCCTCGAAAGGTCTCCGTTCAGACATCTCCTCGCACCCCTAGCGCGGCAAGCAGGCGGTCGTTCTCGGCGGGGCGGCGCACCGCGACCCGGACGTG
>CAZNOA010000124.1:0-4697 GCA_964574565.1 uncultured Halobellus sp.
GGAGCGTCAGCCAGATGCTCCCGCGATCCGCGACGGTGACCGAGTGACGCCCTCCCGAGCAGGTCGTCTCGCCGATCACGCAGGCGTCGGGCGCGAGTCGGTCGAGCGCGCCGCTCTCGACGAGGGTGTCGACGCCGGCGTCCCCGCCGGTCTCCTCGTCGCTCACGACCGCGAACGCGAGCGACACGGGAACGTCCCCGTCGGCGGCGACCAGGGCCTCCGCGGCCGCGAGCATCGCCGCCAACGGCCCTTTCATGTCCGTCGCTCCGCGGCCGTACAGGCGGTCCCCCTCGCGCTCGCCGAGCGGGTCCCGACTCCACGCCTCCGCGTCGAACGGGACCGTGTCGACGTGACCGTTGTACAACAGCGTACGATCCGTCGCGCCGGGTAGCGTCGCGAGCACGTTCGGTCTTGCCGGGTCGGTCACGACGCGCTGCGTGTCGAAGCCGCGGTCGACGAGGAACGACTCGATCCGGTCGATCGCCTCTCGGACGTCGCCCGGCGGGTTCTGTGTGTCGATGGCGAGCAGGCGTTCAGCGATCTCGATGACCCGGTGCGTCGGGACGTTCGGGCGTGAAGAGTGGCGTGTCATAAGATGTCGTGAATTCGGGTGAGGACAGCGGGACTGTGGCGGGCCGTCCGCGGCGTCAGTCGTCGCTCGGTGCGGCGGCGACCGCGTCGTCGGCGTCGCGGCTCCGCCAGACACCCTGCGCGTACGCGCCGAGGAACATTCCGCCGATGGCGTAGAGGATCGGCCAGTTGCCGACGCCGAGACTGGCGTACGCCGCTCCCGGGCAGATCCCGGACAACCCCCACCCGACGCCGAAGACCGACCCGCCGATCAGGACGTTCCGGTCGAACGATTTCAACCGTCGTCCGTACGCGCGTCCGGTCAGCGGCGCCGAGTCGCGCAGCTTCGGAAGCGTCCAGAACGCGACCCCGGCGACGATGGAGCCGCCGAACATCACGAACAGGAGCCCGAAGTCCTCGAACGTCAGGAAGTCGATGACGACCTCCGGCCGGGCCATGTGGCTGAATCCGAGCCCGAAGCCGAAGACGAGCCCGCCGGCGAGCACGAGCGGCATGAAGAGGGGATGTCGGCTCACGGCACCACCCCCAGCGCGGCGACCGCGTTCGCGGTCACGATGGCGACGACGAGGAACGTCGCCACGCCGACGAGCGAGGTGCGAGAGACCGACCCGACGCCGCAGATCCCGTGACCGGACGTACACCCCTTGCCGATGCGAGTCCCGACACCGACGAGGACCCCGCCGACGAACAGCCGCCAAGCGGACACCTCGGTGGTCCAGCCGCTCCCGGCGACCGCCCACGGCTCGCCCTGATACACCAGCGCGTACACCGCGGCTCCGCCGACGATCCCGAGCGTGAACACGACGCGCCAGTCCCGAGACGGTCGGTACCGCTCGAACCGAGACTGTTTCGAGACGTACGACAGCGTCGATTCGAGGAAGGTGCTCGCGCCGGCGGTGATCCCCGTCCCGAGGTAGATCAGCACGGTTCCGAGTCCCACGAGCGCCCCGCCGATCGCGTACCGCGACACGCCGTTCGGAAAGAGCGCCTCGACGGTCCGAGCGCCCGACAGGTCGACGAACGCCGCGTCGATCACCGCAGGTCACCCCCGAGGGGGGCGCTATCGATCACGGTCGGATCAGTCGTCGCTCGTGAGCGCATTCTGGCTCGCGGCGCAGTTGTTCGGGCCGAGCTCGAGCGTGAACGCCTCGTCGTCGTCGACGGCGTTCTGACCGAGGTTCGTCGCGATGATCTTCTCGTAGTTGGCGGGGCGGGGCGGCATGTCGGCGAGGACGATATCGACGAACTCGTCTTCGTCGACCGAGAGCGCCGCCATCCGCTCGCGGAGCTCGCCGATCGGCGCGGTGTAGGTACCGTCCGCGGCGGGCGCGGCCGCGTCGCTGAAGTGTGCGCCGCCGACGAGCACCTCGTCATCGAGCGCCAACACCCGGCGCTGCAGCGAGTCGTACAGCGTGCGCGCCGCCTCCGGTGCGCCGTCGTCGCCCTCCTCGAGGTCGGGGCGGGCGACGCTTTCGACGAACAGCCCGTCGCCCGTCGCGAGCAGGCTGTCGCCGAGCAGGTAGGAGGTCATTCCGGTCGTATGGCCGGGCGTGGACACCGTCTCGACGGCGGCGGTTCCGACGCGGAACTCGTCGCCATCCTCGACCAGCGTCACTCGATCCGTGTAGGTGACGCCGCGGTCGGCGGCGGCAGCGGGAAGCATCGCTTCGACGCCCTCGTCGGCGAGGTCGCGGAGCCCCGAGATGTGGTCGGCGTGTACGTGCGTGTCGAAGGCGTATTTCAGCTCGACGCCGAGCGCCTCGGCGTCGTCGAGGTAGCGGCCGGTGAACGCGCGGAGCGGGTCGATGGTCGCGGCCTCGCCGCCGTCGTACAGCAGGTAGCCGAGACAGCCGCTGGATGGACGCTGATACTGCAGCAGGGTCCCCGGCCCGTCGTACGCGGTGACCTCGTGGGCCTCGTAGATCGACGCCCAACCGTTCATCCCGTCTTCCAGGTGGTCGACGTCGTACCCTCGGTCCGCGAGCGCGCCCGCGACGAACTCGCTGGCGCCGCCCTTCGCACAGAGCACGGTGACGTGTTCGTCGTCGGGGATTTTGGCGAGGACGTCGTCGCTGATCTCCTCGTCGAGAAACTCGAAGTACGGCACGTTGATCGACGTGACGCGCTCTCCGTCGATTCTCCACTCCTCGTAGTCGCTCGCCATTCGGGCGTCGAGGAGGGTGACCGAGTCGCCGTCGTCGATGCGGGCCTTGAGCGTCTCGGGGGCGATCGAAGCGACGTCTGATTCCGGAGTCGGGAAGTCCATCTCGTCTATGTCCATGTACGGCCGTTCATTGCAGGGGCAGGAACTTAAGAGTTCGTATAGAATTTTGCAATATACACAATATAGGGCGGCGGTTGAAGGGGACAGAAGCGCCAAACATGTGTTTTGTAGTAGCAGAGAGTATTGTTTGAACGCTCAATAATTCAGTTGTTCAAGTCAACTACAAGCATCGACACACTTATACTCGGGCGGCCAGTATTGTGCGATAACCCCAACACGGGGATGCTAACCATGAGTACGGAAACCGCGGCCGAGACGCTGGACGTGAAAGGAGAGAACTGCCCGATGCCGGTTATCAAGACGAAAGGGGCGTTCGACGACCTCGCTCCGGGCGAGGTGCTCGAAGTGGTCGCCACTGACGCCGGCAGCGTGAGCGACATCGCCGGCTGGGCGGCGTCTACCGACGACGCCGAGCTCGTCGACCAGACGGAGGCGACCGAGGACGGCGAGGACGTGTACAAACACTACCTCCGGAAGGCCGAGTGAGATGAGCGCGGACACACCGGCGTCGTCGGTCGACGACCTGGATCCGGAAACGGTCGCCGACCTGCAGGCCCACATCGAGGAGCTCGAAGCGGAGGTCGCGGACCTGCGGGCCGAGGTCGACGACGACGGTCCACAGAAGATGGTGATCATCGCGACGAAGGGGACGCTCGACATGGCGTACCCGCCGCTGATCCTCGCGAGCACCGCGGCCGCCTTCGGCTACGACGTCACTGTCTTCCACACGTTTTGGGGACTCGAGATCCTCCACGAGGAGAACTCGAGGAATCTCAAGTTGAGCTCGGTCGGCAACCCGAACATGCCGGTTCCGAACCTGGTCGGCGCGCTGCCCGGCATGGACAGGATGACCGCACGCATGATGCAAAACAAGATCGAAGAGAACGACGTCGCCTCCGTCGAAGAGCTGATCGACACGGCGATCGCCAGCGGCGTCGACCTACAGGCGTGTCAGATGACGATCGACCTGCTCGGCTACGACGAAGGCGACTTCTACGAGGGCGTGACGACCGGGGTCGGTGCGGCGTCGGCGTTCCAGGACATGGTCGACGCGGATATCCAGCTGTTGGTCTAGACGTTTCGGACGCGACACTGCTTCTTTGATCCGCTCGGAACGCGAATCGCCGGCGGACAGACCGACCGACTACGCCGGCTCTTCGCCGTCGTTCCGCCAGCCCCCCTTCAGCGAGACGAGCCAGAGGACGACGCCGGCCAGCACGAACACGCCGGCCATGTACGGGATCAGCGGGAGTTCGATCCCGACGAAGTCCAGCACCGTCCGGAGCTCGTAAAGGATTACCCCGAAGACCGCGAGCGCGACGAGCAGCCCGCCACGGGTGACGTCGACGCTCATCGGAGCACCTCCGAGAAGCGGACGTTCGACGTGACCGTCTCGGCGACGGTACCGATCACCGCTCCCGTCGCGTCAGTCAGGATGTCGAACGCCGGCGTCACCCAGACCGGGAACGCGTCGACGCCGGGACCGAGTAGTCCGCCGCGGTTGATGATGGCCGCGATCGGGAGCGCGTACGCGAGGACGACGAGCACGACCGCGATCGCGAACCACAGTCGGAGGTTGTCGAGCACCTGCGGCGCGTCCTCGGGGCCGGACAGCGCCGGCGGGAGCGTCTCGGCGAGCCCGGAGACCCTCGGATTCCCCATGGTGAGCACGAGGTTCCCGATGAACAGTATCGTGGAGACGAAAAGCAGCGTGCCGCCGATGGCGATCTGGATGTTCAGCTCCCCGAACCCGCCGAACGCCGTCGCGTACTCGAAGCCGGCGTACTCGGGCTCGGCGGTGCGCCGCGGGACGCCCAAGATC
>CAZNOA010000125.1:0-2298 GCA_964574565.1 uncultured Halobellus sp.
TGAAGGGGTGTCTCAACCGCAACGACGACCTCCGGTCGATGGGTGAGATGACGCGTGCGGAGATCGCCGAGACGTTCGAGACCGTGGTGGCGAACCGCGTCCCCTACTACGGCGAGTACCTGGTCGAGAACGACGAGGGGGAGTACGAGCTGAACGAGAAGTACCTCGGGACGCCGAGTGCGGCGGACTGACGGCCGAGTCGCCCGTCGCGGGCCTGTTTACCTCCGAGCGACGCAGGAGCAGTGAGATCCGTGAGCGAGGCGAACGGGAGTTCAGCGCGCGAGCGAACCGGAGATGACGAGCACAGTGGGATTCGAACCCACGACCGTCGGATTAGAAGTCCGACGCTCTATCCTAGCTGAGCTATGTGCCCTCAGTTGGTGATCAGCCGCCGGATATAAAAAACGACGACGGTTCGTGCCGACGCCACCGCCCAACAGCAGACATAAGTCCGGCAGCGGACTACTCGCCGATAATGAACGTCATCGGAACCGTCGGTCTCCCCGGCAGCGGCAAGGGAGAGGCGGCGAACGTGGCCGAGGAGGCGGGCATTCCGGTCGTCGTGATGGGCGACGTCATCCGCGCCGAATGCCGACGACGCGGACTCGACCCGTCCGAACACCACGGACGGATCGCCGGCGCGCTCCGCGAGGAGGAGGGCGACGACGCGATCGCGGCTCGGACCCTCCCGCGGATCCGCGAGGCGGTCGCCGAGAGCGACGGTGACACCGTGCTCGTCGACGGGTTGCGCTCGACCGTCGAGCTGGCGCGCTTCCGCGAGGCGTTCGGCGCGGAGTTCACGCTGGTCGCGGTCCGTGCGCCCTTCGAGCTCCGCGCCGAACGGCTCGGCGACCGCGGGCGCGACGATTCCGACTCCGACCTCGACGCCCTCCGCGAGCGCGACGCCCGCGAGATCGAGCTCGGCCTCGGCGAGACGCTCAACCGCGCCGACGTCGAGATCGACAACACCGGCTCGCTGAAGGCGTTCCGGCGGCGAGTACGGGAGGTACTGGGCGTCGACGCGGAGGGGTCCGGGTCGAAAGCGCCCGCGAACACCGGTGGTGACGGCTCGTGATCTACAGCATCGACGTCAGGATCGAGGTCCCGGTCCACGACACCGAGGTGACCGACCGGGTCGACGACGCGGTGAGAAACGTGTTCCCGGACGCGGAGCCGTCCCACGAGAGCGGGCGGCTCGTCGCCGAGGCGCACACGCTCGACGCGTTCTCCGACGTGCTCCACGAACAGGAGATCCTCGACACCGCTCGCCGCGTCTTCCTGCGTAACAGCACCGAAGAGGGGTTCTCCTTCTCGTTGAAAAAGCAGGCCGCGTTCGAGGGGATCGTCAACTTCGCCGTCGGCGAGCCCGACGAGCTCGGCGAAATCGACGTCGACGTCCGCGTCCGGCAGCCGGACGTCGAGGCGTTCATCGACTACGTCGCACCCGAGACGGACGAGGGGCGACCGGTCGATCCGGTCCGCGAGTACGGGGACCGATTCGATCCCGAGAACGAGGCGTACTGAGCGGTGCGGTGCGACCGGGGCGGGAGGAGTGCGGAGGATTCTCAGTCGGTCAGGAACGCCGACGCCGCCCCGCCGAGCGCGCCGAACGCCGCGGGGTAGACGACGCCCGCGAGCAGCACGGCGGTGACGACGTCGGGCGCGACGGAGCCGTCGCCGACGGAGTACCGGAAGAGGAACGCGCCGATCGCGGCGAGCGGGAGGTAGCCGGCGAGGACGAACGCGCCTGCTCGGGCGCCGTCGGCCGGTTCGCTCGCGCCCGCCAGTCGCCCGGCGACGAGTCCGGCGGCGATCAGGAGCAGGGGCGGGACGACGTACAGGAGCGTCAGCGAGCCGCCGTCGGCCTCGGCGATGAGGTTCAGCGAACGGGCGCCGCCGACCAGCGACGGGATCTCCGTGTCGACGAAGTGAGCGTTGTAAAACAGCCAGCCGACGCCCTGCCACGCCGGGATCGGATCGCTGCCGAACAGGTCGGCGAAGACGTTGAACCCGGCCAGCTGCTCTTCGACTTGGGTCCGTTGCGTGACGTACGTGAACAGGTATCCGAGCACGTAGGCGACGGCCCCCGCGGCCGCACCGGCGATAACGCCGTTCGTCTGGGTGTCTTCGTCAGCGAGGGACATGTACTCCGCGTCGTTTGGGCCGCCGTAAGTGTCTGTTGGCTCGGACCGCCGGCCGGGAGCCGCCGCCCGACGGATCCGCGGGGCGATCACCCGGTCGCTTCCCGCCACTCCGCCTGCGAGATCGTGTATCGGATCTCGTCGTGGACGCTCCCGT
>CAZNOA010000125.1:2398-4686 GCA_964574565.1 uncultured Halobellus sp.
TCCCGCCACTCCGCCTGCGAGATCGTGTATCGGATCTCGTCGTGGACGCTCCCGTCCGCGAAGGTCAGGCGGTTCCGCAACAGCCCCTCGCGGCGGCCGCCGAGCCGATCGACGTACTTCTCGATCGCGCGCTGGGACCGCTCGTTCTCCGGGACGTGGCTCACGGCGACGAGGTCGAGATCGAGTTCGGCGAAGGCGACCTCGGCGAGCGCCGCTGCGCGTTCGCCGGAGTAGCCGCGGCCCCAGAACCGCTTGCGGAGCCAGATGCCGAGGGTCGCGGTCCGTCGCTCCCAATCGACGTCGAACCCGCCGAAGCCGGCGATCTCGCCCGCGCCGTCCTCGCCCTCGCGGGGCCGAATGACGTAGCCCGCCGCCTCACCGTCCTCGAAGCGGTCGCGGCCGCGTTCGAGGAACTCCAGCGTCTCTTTTTTGTGCTCGTGGGGGTCCCACGTGACGTACTCGGTCACCTCGTCGATCCCGGGGTCCGACGAGCAGATCCGGTAGCACGCGTCGAGGTCGACGTTCTTCGGGCGCCGTGGCTCCAGCCGGAGTCGTTCGGTCTCGATCGCCTGGGGGAACATACCCGATCCTTTCGGAGAGGGATATAAAACGCACCGCGGGTGTGAGTGCGTCTCGCACGGGGGTGGCCGGCGGCAGATATCAGCTTCGTGGTCGTCACCCGACGACGCCGCGCTCGCGGAGCGCTGCACGGAGCGCGGAGCGTTTCACGAGCGCGAAGCCGACACAGATGATCAGGAAGCCGGCGACCGTGTTGAGCGTGATCCCCTCGTTTAAGAACACCCATCCGGAGAGCGCCGCGAAGACCGGCGCGACGTACGAGACGAGGTTGATCTCGATCGGGCCAAGCTCGTCCAGCAGGTGGAAGTAGATGAGGAAGCCGACCCCGCTGGCGGCGATCGACAGGTAAGCGAGCGAGAGGACCGCCTCGGTCGTCCACGCGATGTCGGCGACGGACTCGCCGAGCGCGACCGCCAGCAGGTGGGTCAGCCCGGCGCCGAGCAGCATCGACCACGCCTCCATCGTCTCGATTCGGATGTCGGCGTCTGACGCACGAGTGAGAACCGATCCGAGCGCGAAGGAGGCGGCCGCCAGCAGGACGAGGAACTTCGCGAACGTCCCGCTGCCGCCGAGGTTGCTCGGGTCGGGTGCCGCCAGCACGACGGCCCCGACCAGCCCGACGAACAGTCCGATCACGCCGACGACGGTCAGTCGCTCGGAGGGGAGGAAGGCCCGCGCGAAGACGGTCGTGAGGACCGGCGAGAGGCTGATGATGACGGCCGCGATCGCGCTCGTCACGGCCGGATCGCTCTCACCGATAAACAGGAGGGCGTGATAGCCGGCGATGATCAGCGTCGCGCCGACGGCGACGACGGCCCACTCGTCTCGGCCGCGGGGAATCGGGTCGTCGACGACGTACGCCGCGTAGCCGAGCATGACCACCCCGGCGATGTCGAACCGAAGCGCGGCGAACAACACCGGCGGGAAGTACGCCAATCCGGCGTTGATCGCCATGAACGCGGAGCCCCAGATCGCGGCGAGAGCGAGGAACAGCGAGAGGGTCCGTCGTTGGCTCACACTCGGTGTCCGCGGGGGGCGGGTCAAAAGGTTCCGGAAGCGGCGGACCGTGTACCCCTGTCGCCACGCGCCGGGCTATCGGATCCGATAGCGGGTAGCGGCGTCTTCGTCTTCACCGGGATCGTCGGCGGCGACGACGCCCACGTCGGCGAGCCGACGGAGGGCGCTTGCGACCGTCTCTTCGCGAGTCCCGACCTCGTCGGCGACCGCCGAAGGGGTCCCGTCGGTCTCGATCAGCGCGGAGAGGACCGCCGCGAAAAACCGGCTGTCGGCCTCGGTTCCGAGCCGCTCGTCGATCTTCGCGAGCGTGTCTTCGACGCGACCCTGTACCCATCGCTGCGCCAGCGACAGCTCCCGGTCGAGGTCCTGTAAGCGGGCGTACTCGGCCGCGAGGTCGGTGAGGTCGTTCGACGCGCCCGACCCGTCCGGCGCCTCGATAGAGAGGTGCGGACAGCGACCCGACATGTCGAGGCTGTTCTTCGCGGGGTAGGCGCTTTTCGCGCCGAAGCCGTACGGAGAGACGCTCACTTCCAGTCGGAGGCTGCGGGTGATACGGAAGTACTTCCGGCGCTGGTCGTCGGTCGTCGATTCGATCAGCCCGGCCTCCTCGAGCTTGCGGAGGTGGTCGATGACCGCTTTCGGGCTCACGTCGAGGTACTCCGAGATCTCCGTGACGTAGCAGGGCTTGGTGG
>CAZNOA010000126.1:0-4562 GCA_964574565.1 uncultured Halobellus sp.
GGGACAACGACCTCGGCGGCGACGACTGGGACGAGGCGCTCATCGACCACCTCGCCGAGGAGTTCAAAAACAACCACGGGATCGACCTCCGCGAGGACCGGCAGGCGCTCCAGCGGCTGAAGGACGCGGCCGAGGAGGCGAAGATCGAGCTGTCGAACAAAAAGGAGACGACGGTCAACCTCCCCTTTATCACCGCGACCGACAGCGGTCCGGTCCACCTCGAGCAGTCGGTCACGCGAGCGACCTTCGAGAAGCTCACCTCTGACCTGCTGGAACGGACGGTCGGCCCGACGGAGCAGGCCCTCTCGGACGCCGGCTACGACAAGGGCGACATCGACGAGGTCATCCTCGTCGGCGGCTCGACCCGGATGCCGCAGGTCCAAGAGAAGGTCGAAGAGCTCGTCGGTCAGGAGCCGAAGAAGAACGTCAACCCGGACGAGGCGGTCGCGCTCGGCGCGGCGGTCCAGGGCGGCGTGCTCTCCGGCGACGTCGACGACATCGTCCTGCTCGACGTCACCCCGCTCTCGCTCGGTATCGAAGTGAAAGGCGGGCTCTTCGAGCGGCTCATCGAGAAGAACACCACCATCCCGACCGAGGAGTCGAAGGTGTTCACGACGGCCGCGGACAACCAGACGTCCGTGAACGTCCGCGTCTTCCAGGGCGAACGCGAGATCGCCGAGGAGAACGAGCTGCTGGGCGCCTTCCAGCTCTCCGGCATCCCGCCGGCGCCGGCCGGAACGCCGCAGATCGAAGTCTCGTTTAACATCGACGAGAACGGCATCGTCAACGTCGAGGCCGAAGACCAGGGCTCCGGCAACGCCGAGTCGATCACCATCGAGGGCGGCGTCGGCCTCTCCGACGAGGAGATCGAGGAGATGCAGCAGGAAGCCGAGAAGCACAAAGAGGAAGACGAGGCCCGCCGCGAGCGGATCGAGGCCCGCAACGAGGCCGAAACGTCGATCCAGCGCGCCGAAACCCTCCTCGAAGAGAACGAAGCGGAGCTCGATCAGGAGCTCATCGACGACATCGAGGCGGCGATCGAGGACGTCGAGGAGACGCTCGAAGACGAGGACGCCGAAACGGAGGAGCTCGAATCCGTCACCGAGGCCCTCTCCGAAGCGCTCCAAGAGATCGGCAAGCAAATGTACCAGGAGCAGGCCGCACAGGCCGGTCCGGGCGGTGCCGGCGGCGCGGCAGGGCCGGGTGGCGCCGGTCCCGGTGGCATGGGTGGCATGGGTGACCCGGGCGGTGCCGGCGCCGCAGACGAGGAGTACGTCGACGCCGACTTCGAGGATGTCGACGACGAAGCGGACGAGACGGACGACGCGTAGCGCCTCGAGAGGGGGCTGTTCCCGGCCCATCCGGGGCTAACGGGTCCGACCCAGCCGTGTAAACCGACCTGACGATAAACACCAATTCACCGAACGTAACGCATGAGCGAAGACTTCTACGACGTCTTGGGCGTGTCGCGGGACGCCAGCGAAGACGAGATCAAACAGGCGTACCGCAAGCAGGCGGCCAAACACCACCCCGACGTCAGCGACGACGACGACGCCGAGGAGCGGTTCAAGAAGATTCAGAAGGCCAAGGAGGTGCTCACAGACGAACAGAAGCGCCAGCAGTACGACCAGCTCGGTCACGACCGGTTCACCGAGGCCGATAAGCGCGGCGCGACCGGCGGCGGTCCCGGAGGGCCGGGCGGCGCCGGCGGCCCCTTCGGCGGCGCGGGGGGCGCCGGCGGGTTCGAGGACATCTTCAACCAGTTCTTCGGCGGCGGTAGCGGCGGTGGCGGCCGCGACAACCGGCCACGACAGGGACGCGACCTCCGGACTGGGCTCGCGATCGACCTCGAAGCGGCGTTCGAGGGTGCGACGAAGGAAGTCACGCTCACCCGCCCGACGCGGTGTGACACCTGCGACGGCGCCGGCCATCCGCCGGACGCCGATGTCGAGACCTGCTCGCAGTGTAACGGTCGCGGCCAAGTTCAGCAGGTCCAGCAGACGCCGCTCGGGCGCGTCCAGCAGACATCGACGTGTCCCCGCTGTGAGGGAACCGGAGAGCTGTACAGCGAGGACTGTGCGGACTGTGGCGGCGACGGCGTCGTCCGCGAACAGGCGACGCTCTCCGTCGAGATTCCGGCGGGAATCCGCTCGGGACAGAGCCTCCGCATGGAAAGCGAGGGCGCGCCCGGCGAGAACGGCGGGCCGAACGGCGACCTGCTGATCGAGGTCGATATCGACGTCGGCGACCGATTCGAGCGTGACGGCGATGACCTTCGGGTCAAAGAGGCGATCTCCTTCCCGCAGGCCGTCTTCGGCGACACGGTCGAGGTGGAGACGGTCGACGGGAGCGTCGAGATGGACATACCCTCGGGGACCCAGAGCGGTGAGACGTTCCGCTTACAAGGAAAGGGAATGCCTCGACTCCGGCGGCGCGGCCGCGGCGATCTGTACGTCCAAGTTGGCGTCGTGATCCCCGACTCGCTGAACGAGGAACAGCGCGAGGCGTTAGAGGCGTTCGCCGAGGCCGGCGGCGAGGATATCGACGTCGGCGGCGGCTTCTTCGAGCGTCTCAAGAGCTCGTTCTGATGGTGGTCGGCGAGCGCGGCGCGGCACGTCGGCGGTTCCGTCCGGCCGCTTCCGCCTCCCGGTAGCGCTTCGACCGTCCGACTGCGTCCCGAGCGTCAGTACATTTTCGACCCTCCGACACGAAACGCCACGTATGGGTTACGACACGACCAACTACGCCGACGTCGAACCGCGCGCGCCGGGCATGTACTTCCTCCGTGACGCGCTCGGCTGCGAGCGCCTCGGCGTGACCGTCGTCGAAGCCGGCGACGGCTGGGAGGGGATGGAACACGACCACGCCGACGGCGAGCACGAGGAGGTGTACGTCCTGCTTCAGGGAGCGGCGACGCTGACAGTCGACGGCGATCCCGTCGAGCTCGACCCCGGCGACGCGGTCCGCGTCGACGCCGACTCGACTCGTGAGCTCGCCTTCTCCGCCGGCGGATCGAAGCTGGTCATCGCGGGCGCGCCCTGAGATGGAGGTCGTCGGCGACCTCCTCGCGCGCGACCGACGGTCGCGGAACGTCGCGCTCGTCACAGCCGAGGGCAGCGAGCGGACCTATCACGACCTCATCACTAACGGCTACAAGGCGGCGAACGTGTTGCGCCACCTCGGCGCCCGCGAGGGGTCGACCGTCGCCGTCCACCCGGAGCCGGCGTTTCACACCGTCCTCGCGTTCCTCGGTGCGGCACGGCTCGGCGCGGCCGTCCGGTTCGATCCGGTCGCGGGCGTCGACGCCGGGGATCGCGTCGTCCTCGCCCCCGTAAACGTCGAGTCGGAGGTGAAGCCGGAGCCCGGAACGAACCTCGTCGTCTTCGGCGGTCCGCCCGAGCGACCGGAGACGACACACTGGGAGGCGGAGTTGTGGAGCGAGAACCCCGGGACGCCGCCGAGCGAGGTCGGTCCGGACGACCGGTTGGTTCGGGGACTCGCCGGGGACGACGCCACGCACCGGGAAATCCTCGCCGCGGCCGCGTCTGTGGTCGACGAGCACGGCGTCGATGGGGGGACGCGAGTCGTCCTCCGGAGCGACTTCTCCGACGCCCGGGCGTTGGCCGCGGGGGTCGTCGCGCCGCTCTCGGTCGGCGGCACGGTGGTGTTGGCGGCGAAAGACGGAGCCGGAGACGCCGGCGGCCCGCAAGGCGACATCGCGGTCGCCGCCCCCGACGCGACACCGCCTGAACCCCGAGCCGTGTCGCTCGCCGCGCTCCTCGCCTGAGCCGCCTCACGGGTCGTCCACGGGAGCCGATCGCGTTGCGGCAGCCGCTTCGCGGATCCCAAAACCCCTATGCGATGCGCGTCAACGGTCGGTATGACCGAGATTCATCCGGACCAGCGCGTCGCCGTGCTGGCGGACTCGCAGAACCTGTACCACACCGCACAGAGCGTCTACTCACAGAATATCGACTACTCCGGGCTGTTAGAGGAGGCAGTCAAGGACCGGGCGCTGGTTCGCGCGATCGCGTACGTGATCCGCGCGGATTCGCCGGAAGAAGAGAGCTTCTTCGAGGCGCTTCGCGACATCGGCTTCGAGACGAAGATCAAGGATATCAAGACGTTCGCGGACGGGTCGAAGAAGGCCGACTGGGACCTCGGCATGAGCCTCGACGCCGTCTCGCTCGCCAACCACGTCGACACGGTGGTGCTCGTCACCGGCGACGGCGACTTCGCCCGGCTCTGCACGCACCTCCGGCACGAGGGGGTTCGGGTCGAGGCGATGGGGTTCTCGAACTCCGCGGCCGACGAGCTGATCGAGGCCGCCGACGAGTTCGTCGACCTCAGCGAGCGAGAAGAGACGTTCCTGCTTTAGCGCTCGCCGCCGGCCGACTCGCTGCCCAGAACCTCCCGGACGATTCGATCGACTGCCATCGCGGCCGCTTCGACCTCTCGCACGCGGACGTACTCGCGCTCGGCGTGCGCGACGGCGCCGGTCTCGTCTGCGAGGTCGCCGGGGCCGAACACCACCGTCGGCGCCGGCGCGAAGTACGACGCCT
>CAZNOA010000127.1:0-4541 GCA_964574565.1 uncultured Halobellus sp.
GAAGAGAGCGACGGGGAAGACAGTGAAGAGAGCGACGGGGAAGACAGTGAAGAGAGCGACGGGGAAGACAGTGAAGAGACGGATGCCGACGCGAATACGACGGAAGCGGTGATCGTGACCGTCACGAACCGCCTCGACACGTCGATCGACGTCACGTCAGTTGATGTCGACGAACCAAACGATCTCACTGTCACGATGACGTCGACACCGACGGATATCTCACCCGGCGAGTCGGGAGAGATCGCGGCCGAACTCGAGTGCGAAGATTCGTTTGCGGATGAACCGCTCTCGGTGACGGTCGCGGTCGACGGCGATACGGTCGGTGCCGAACTCTCCGGCGACAAAGCGGACAGGACGATATTGGTCACGTGTGACGGGGAGTCTTGATGGCACGGTGTTTCTGACGACAATCGGGGGTGCGTCGATCTGACGTCGGTGTGGCGGTCAGAAAAGACACGTCAACAAACTAGTAGTAGCGGGAGGTAGATTTGAACTACCGATCTCCGGGTTATGAGCCCGGCGGAATCTCCTGGCTATCCCATCCCGCTATCGTATCACAATCCCGTGCGACTGTTAAGGGTTCTGATCCCGTCGCCCGTATGCGATTCGTCCGCGAGGCGTTTATATACGAGGCGTTTCCGTCCCGGGAGTCTCAGTCGCCGTCGCGGGCTGCGAGCGACCGCTGGCGGACCCGGACCGCGGCGAGGCTGGCGAGCGCGAATATCACCGGGAGCGCGACGTCCGCTGGGTCGCCGGACAGCGCACGGCCGGCGGTGATCCCCGTCATCAGCGCGAACATGAGCGCGAGCAGTCCCGCGATGGGCGCCACGTATCCGTCGGTGATCGCCGCTCGGCCGTCGTCGCTCATACCCGTTGAGTCGGTGGCAGCCAATTAAAACCCGCGGCGAGCCGGGTCCGCTTTGCGCCGGTCGCAAGCACTATTATCAATCATAATTAATGATAAACTGATGCGAAAGCCGCTACTGACGACCGACTTCTTGGACCGAGCGCGTCGCCACTACGCAGACGAGGAGGCCGTCCTCGCCACGGACGGAACCCGCTACACCTACGCGGAGCTTGGCGACCGGGCGGACCGCTTCTCCGCCGCGTTACAAGCGCGCGGGATCGAGAAGGGCGACCGCGTCGCCGTGTTGGATCCGAACACCCACTACCACCTCGAAGCCGCCTACGGGGCCATGCAGATCGGCGCCGTCCACACCCCGTTGAACTACCGGCTCACCCCCGACGACTTCGCGTACATGCTCTCCGACGCCGGCGTCGACGCGATTTACGCGGACGCCGAGTACGCCAAAAACATCGAGGCGATCCGCGAGGAGGTGCCGACGGAGACGTTCCTCACGAACGACGCTGACGCGGTCGACGGCGACTGGGAGTCGTTCGACGTGGCGCTGGAGGCGGCCGACCCCGACGGCTACGAGCGCCCGGAGATGGACGAAGACGAGGTCATCACGATCAACTACACCTCGGGGACGACGGGTGATCCGAAGGGCGTCTGCCGGACGCACCGCGCGGAGACGCTCCACGCGTACCTCATCACCATCCACCTGGAGATCACCGACGACGACGTCTACCTCTGGACGCTTCCGATGTTCCACGTCAACGGGTGGGGACACATCTACGCGATCACCGGGATGGGCGCGCGCCACGTCTGCACCCGCGGCGTCGACGTCGCCGAGGTGTTCGACCGGATCCGAACCGAAGACGTCTCGTACTTCTGTGCGGCGCCGACCGTGCTCAACATGCTCGGCGACCACCACGCGGACCACGGCGGCGCGACGACCGGCGCGAACGACGTGCGCGTGGCCACCGCCGGGGCGGCGCCACCCGAGGCGACGATCCGCACCGTCGAATCGGCGTTCGGCTGGGAGCTCAAACACGTGTACGGCGCGACCGAGACCGGCCCCCTCATCACCACCTCCGACGCGAAGCGGCACTACGACGAGGGGTCGGACGACCGGTTCGGGATCAAGAAGACGCAGGGGATCGGCTACCTCGGCACTGACGTGCGCGTCGTCGACGACGACGGGGAGGACGTGGCGCCCGACGGCGAGACGATCGGCGAAGTCGTCGTCCGCGGCAACCAGGTGATGGACCGCTACTGGAACAAGCCCGAAGCGACGGAAGAGGCCTTCTCAGAGCGACTGAAAGGCTACTATCACATGGGCGATCTCGCGGTCGTCGACGAGGACGGCTTCATCTCGATTCAGGACCGCAAGAAGGACATCATCATCTCCGGCGGCGAGAACATCTCCTCGATAGAGTTGGAGGACACGCTGTTCGAACACGACGTAGTCGCCGACGTCGCCGTCATCCCGGCGCCCGACGAGCAGTGGGGCGAAACCCCGAAGGCGTTCGTCGTGCCCGAGAGCGGCGACCCAGACCAGCCGGAAGCGACCGAGGAGGAGCTCCGGGAGTTCGTCCGCGAACGCGTCGCCACGTACAAAACGCCCGGCGAGGTGGAGTTCGTCGGCGACCTGCCGACGACGGCGACGGGAAAGATCCAGAAGTACGAGCTCCGCGAACGCGAGTGGGAGGACGAAGCCCGGATGGTGGGTGAGGGGTAAGCTCCCCGCTATCGGAGCGACGGAACAGTCATATTCCCGTTTCGGCGGTCACGCCAGCCACATCAGCCGGACGTTACTCACTGTGAGAAACGTCCCGACGACCGTGAGCAGCACCGGCGGAAAGTAGTAGAGGAGGCCGTCGCCCTCGCGCGCGCCGTAGACGCTGATCCAGAGCATCACGAGGTAGACGGCGATCTTCAGCCCGACGAGGCCGGCGAGTCCGAACGCTTCGAGCGCGAGCACGACGACCGGGTTCCCCTCCTCGACCGCGGGGACGTATCGGAGGAAGGCGATAGTCGAGACGATATCGCCGACGCCGTACGTCGCGGTCGCCGCGATCCACAGCCAGTAGAACTCCTGCGGGCGGCGGCGATAGGCGGGTCGACGACGGGCTCGGTCGCGCGATCTGACCACGGACATACCTGTCGAGAGGGCGACGTGAAGCTGCCGATCCGAACCGGCCGGTCACGGGGAGGCGGTCGGCGTCGCCGCCGGTTCCGGATCGTTCAATGTCGCCCGGCCGGAGGTGACCACATGGGCACGCCACTCGATCCGCGCGAGGAGCAGGTCGCCGAGGTTCTCGACAGGCTGTACGAGGAGTACCCGGACTCGACGATCTCGCTGAACTACTCGAACCGCTTGGAGCTGCTCATCGCCGTGATCCTCTCTGCGCAGTGTACCGACGAGCGGGTGAACAAGGTGTGTGCTGAGCTGTTCGAGACGTACGAGACGCCCGAGGAGTACGCGAACGCGCCTCAGGAAGAGCTGGCCGAGGCGATCAACTCGATCACCTACTACAACAACAAGGCGAAGTACATCAGGTCGGCGTGTGCCGACATCGCAGAGAAACACGACGGCGAGGTGCCGGACACGATGTCGGAGTTGACCGATCTCGCCGGCGTCGGACGCAAGACCGCCAACGTGGTGCTCCAGCACGGCCACGACGTCGTCGAGGGAATCGTCGTCGACACCCACGTCCAGCGGCTCACCCGGCGACTGGGGATCACGGAGGAAGAGCGCCCGGAACGCATCGAGCAGGACTTACTCGACATCGTCCCCGAGTCGGACTGGCAGCAGTTCACTCACCTGATGATCGATCACGGGCGCGCGACGTGTACCGCGATCAACCCGGACTGCGCGGACTGCGCGCTCGCCGACATCTGCCCGTCTTCGAAGACGGACGCGGACGTCGACCTCGCGAGCGGCGACCAGTGGTGACTCGGTCGAAAGCCGGCGCCGGACCCGGTCCCGATTCCGATTCCGATTCCGAACCTGATTCGGGTCACGCATCCGGTCTCGATCCCACGATCGATCATAACAGACTCTCCGAACGTCGAACTTAGTATATAAAATACCCACGGATTTGGGGAGTTATCGGCTCGATTCTATGAAAAAGAGAACTCACGTCTCGATTTATGTGTATATCCACCGTATCCGTAAGTGAGGAGAGTCACTATGTCAACCCAAACGACGAACGAGTTCGGCGGAGAGTTCGGCGGCATCACCCTGCTGGGGAAAGCGCACTCGCTATCGGCGCTGTTCATCGTCCTGCTTCGGGCAGCGATCGGCGGCATGATCCTGTTCGCGGGGCTCGGGAAGTTCGCGTTCGTCAGCGGCGAGCCGTTCGACGCGAGCGGATACCTCGTCCACGCGCCCGACGCGGCGAGTCCCGTGAGCGGGCTGTACGCCGCGATGGGCTCGACGCCGTGGTTCGTCGAGTTCGCGAACGTCGCCGTTCCGGTCACGCAGGTGCTCATCGGCGTCGCGCTCATCGCCGGCGCGTTCGTCCGGCTGGCCGCGCTCGGCGGCGCGATGCAGATGATGATGTTCTACCTCGGCGGCTGGGAGGGCGAACTCCTCGCGCTGTTCGACTCGACGCTCATCTACGCGATCGTCTTCCTGACGGTCGCCGCGTTCGGCGCCGGTCGGATACTCGGGCTCGACGCCTACATCGAG
>CAZNOA010000128.1:0-4529 GCA_964574565.1 uncultured Halobellus sp.
ACGTCGTCAGCGAGGAGATGACCGCACAGCTCGAACGCGACATGCAGGCGATCGCGGCCGGCGACAAGGCGTACGACGAGGTGACGGAGGCGTCCCGCGAGCTGCTCTCGCAGGTGTTCGACGACCTCACCGACTCCCGCGAGGAGGTCGGCGATCACCTCCAGAAGTCGCTGAAGGCGGACAAGACGCTCGGCCCCTGCCCGGAGTGTGGCGCCGACCTGCTCGTCCGGAAGTCGCGGCAGGGGTCGTACTTCGTCGGCTGCGACGGCTACCCCGACTGCACGCACACCCTGCCGCTCCCCTCGACCGGGAAGCCGCTCATCCTCGACGAGACCTGCGAGGCGCACGGGCTCAGACACGTGAAGATGCTCGCCGGTCGGAAGACGTTCGTTCACGGCTGCCCGCAGTGTAAGGCCGACGAGGCGGACGAGGAGGAAGACGAAGTGATCGGCGCGTGTCCGGAGTGCGGGGACGGCGCGGGATCGCCGCGCGAAGGAGCCGATGCAACCGCCGAGGACGGGGGTGAACTCGCCATCAAACGGCTCCGCTCCGGCTCCCGGCTCGTCGGCTGCACGCGGTACCCCGACTGCGACTACTCGCTGCCGCTCCCGCGCCGCGGCGAGATCGAGGTCACCGACGAGGTCTGTGCGGAACACGACCTCCCGCACCTGCGAGTTCACTCCGGCGACGAGCCGTGGGAGCTCGGCTGTCCGATCTGCAACTACCGGGAGTTCACGGCCCGACAGGAGGGGTCGGAGCTACAGGCCGTCGAGGGCATCGGCGAGAAGACGGCCGAGAAGCTACAGGACGCCGGCGTCGACGGCGTCGCCGAGCTCAAAACCGCGGATCCGGACGATCTGGCCGCCGAGGTCGACGGCATCGGCCCCGACACCGTTCGCGACTGGCAGGCGAAGGCGGACTGACCGGCCCGTCGCTTCGCGAATACCTAGAGGCATAGACATATACGGATGGATGATCTTTCTCCTCGTATTCATGGACCCCGATCCCGGCGCCGACGGCTCGGGAGACGGCGACTCATCGGTGACGTCGCCGTCGAACGCCGCGCCCGAGCGCTCGACTGACGACGCGGGAGGAGACCCGTCGGCCAGCGGTTCGGTGGCCGGCGACTCCGTGTCGGGGGATACACCCGCCGCCCTGCGCACGTTCGTCGAGTCGGTCCCAACGCCGACACTCGCGTGCGACCCCGAGACGCGGGCGATTCGGGCGGTGAACCGGCGAGCGGCGGCCCTCCTCGATCAGGACCCCGGCACGCTCACGCTGATGGGGCTGACCGACCTCGGCGAGTCGGAGACGACGGTCGACGGCGACCCCGTCGGCGACGCGGTCGACGCCGCAATCGCGAGCGACGGCGTCTCCCGATTCGAGTGGGACCTCGGCGGAGCGGGCGGCCGAAGCGTCCTCAGGCTCGCGTGTCAGACGGCGGCGGTCGGCGGAGAGCGGTGGCTCGTCGTCGGGCTCACGGACGTCACGGACCGAGTGAGCGCCGAGGAACGGCTGCGGTCGCAGCTTCGGGTGACCGACGCGGTCGCCTCGACGGTCCCCGTCGCGCTGTTTCAATGCACCGCGAACGGGACGCTCACGCGATGGAACGGGCGGCTGACCGCCGACGCGGGATACGCCGCCGGCGACCTCTCCGGCACCGCGCTGACCGCGCTGTTCACCGAACGGAGCCGCGACGCGGTCGCCGAGGCCCTTCAGTCCGTCTACGGCCGCGGCGAGACCACCACCTGCGAGGCGACGTTGTTCACTCGCTCTGGCGAGCACGTCCCGTACCGACTGACGCTCGGCCCGGTCGTCGACGGCGGCGACGTCGTCGGCGCGGTCGGGGTCGGCGAGGACGTGACCGAGGCGTCGCTCCGCGAGGAGCGGCTCGCCGTGTTGACGCGCGTGCTTCGGCACAACTTCCGGAACGACCTCAACGTGGTGACGGGGTTCACGGAGCGGGCCATCGAGGAGGTGGACGACCCGACGCTGGCGGCGGACCTCGAACGCGTCGTCGACACCGCCGAGCGCCTGCTCCGGGTCGGCGAGACCTCGCGTCGCGTCGAGCGCCTGCTCGCCGACCGACCGACACCCGGCCCGATCGACCTCTCGGCGGCCGTCGACGAGGCCCTCGCGTCGCTTCCCGAGGAGCTCCGGGCGGGCGCCGACGTCCGCGTCGACGTTCCCGACGGCGTCACGGTGTCCGCGGTCGGCTACCTCGCAGAGGCGATCGCGGAGCTCATCGACAACGCGATCCGGCACAGCGACGCGGACCGACCACAGGTCGCGATCACGGCCGCCGAACTCCCGAGCGAGTCCTGGACCTCGCTGGTCGTCGCCGATGACGGTCCCGGGATTCCGCCGACCGAGCGATCGGTTCTCACCGGCGAGGAGACGCCGCTGGAGCACGCGAGCGGGCTCGGGCTCTGGTACGTCAACTGGATCGTCACGGCCGGCGGCGGCACCTTCGACATCGGCGAGAGCAAGACCGGCGGAAGCCGGATCGAGATGCAGCTGCGGACCCGGAACAGGGCGTGACTCGACAGCTCCCGTGTCGGTCGACTCAGTCGACGAGCTCGATCCTATCTCCGACCGCGACGGAATCGGCGGCGCCGGCCGGCAGCTCGACGATCACGTCGGCCCGTCCCCGACCCAGCCCGACGAACGGGGCGAGTCGGGACTTCGCCGTCACCTCGCCGTCGACGAGCCACAGCGCGTCGATCGAGAAAGGGACGAACAGCATGTGGAGCCACCGCGAGTCGGCGCCGTCGAACGGGAACACGAGCGCGTACCCGTCGGGAATCGATCGCCGGAACATCAGCCCGCGCGCCTGTTCGACCGTCGAGCGGGCGACGTTGACGTCGGCGGCGAGGATCCGGCGCTTGCTGTCGTCGGTCGAGTCGGAGTAGTGGACGAGACGCACGCCTGCCACGTCGGTGGGATCGGATAAATAGCCTCGCGGTCGACGGAGCGCGCCCGCGGTGCGACACCGGGATGGCGCGGGGTGATGCCGGAGCGGTGTCAGTCGGACCCGCCGTTCGCCGGCGTTAGCTCGCGCCGCCGTACGTCTCGTCGAGGTATTCGACGATGTCGTCGCTCTCGGGCATCCCCTCGATGCCGTGCTCCTCGTCGACGAGGACCGGTACCCCGGTCTGTCCGCTGACCGCCTCGACTTCGGTGCGCTCGGAGTGCGAGCGGGGAACCATCACCGACTCGTACTCCAAGCCGAGCTCGTCGAGCTTGGCGGTCACTTTCGCGCAGAACGGACAGCCGTCCACTTCGTAGAGTTTCAGCGTCGTCATCGACTACCCGTACGACACAGACACGTAAAGGAGTGCGGCCGTCGGTGCGTGCGGCGCGCATTGGCGGCGGTCGGTTCGCGCGGTCGTCGCATCACCGGCACCGTAACTACCGCTTCATCGACACCGCAGTCAGAACCGCTCGCGAAGCTCGGCGCGGAGGTCGTCGAGTTCGACGTCCTTCATCGCGAGCAACACCAGCAGATGGTAGACGAGGTCGGCGCTCTCGTAGGTGAGCTCGTCGCGGTCGTCGTCTTTCGCCGCGAGAATCGTCTCGGTCGTCTCCTCTCCGATCTTCTCTAAGACGGCGTTTTCGCCCTTCTCGTGGCTGAATAGCGAGGCGGTGTACGACCCCTCGGGCAGCTCCGCCTTCCGCGATTCGATGGTCGCGAACAGCTCGTCGAGGACGGCGTCCGACGGGACCGCTGGGTCCTCGGAGCTGTCTCCCCCCGCGTCCGGGTCGCTCACGCGACCACCTCGCTCTCGGGGAAGAAGGCGAGGTCGTGGATCCGGGAGTCGTCGGTGAGTTCGGGGTGGAACGCGGTCGCGACGATCGGCCCGTCACGCACCGCGACCGGGCGGCCGTCCACGGTCGCCAGCGTCTCGACGCCGGGTCCGACGTCGTCGATGAGCGGCGCGCGGATGAAGACGGCGTGGAACGGCTCGTCGAGCCCCGAAACCGGGATCTTCGCCTCAAAGGAGTCCTTCTGTCGGCCGAAGGCGTTGCGGTCGACGGAGGCGTCGATCAGCCCGAGCGCGTCGACGCGGTCGTCTTTCGCGTCGCGCGAACAGACGATGAGCCCGGCGCAGGTGGCCAGCACCGGCTTCCCGTTCGCGACGTGGTCGCGGATCTCCGCGGCGATCCCCTCGCGCTGGATCAGCCGCGAGATGGTGGTCGACTCCCCGCCCGGCATCAGGAGGACGTCGCAGTCGGGCACGATCCCCGCGTCGCGGACCTCGACGACCTCGGCGGACTCGTCGTGGGCGGCCGCGGCGTTCCGGACGGCCGCGGCGTGCTCTGCCACGTCGCCCTGCACGGCGATGACGCCTGCTTTCATACGAACCAGTCGGTCGGGGACGTGCAAAAAGGGCGCGCTACAGGAATTGCCGCGACGAACCGAGCGGGAGGTGAAAAGCGTTACGCGACGGTCAACGAGAGGATCTGGACGAACACGCCGAAGAGGACACAGAAGGCGAGGACGGTCTTCGGGTCCATCGAGATCGCGT
>CAZNOA010000129.1:0-4465 GCA_964574565.1 uncultured Halobellus sp.
CCTGTGCGGCGGCGTCGATCCGCTCGGGGACCTCCGCCGTGAGCGGATACGTCTCCGAGAGGGCCCGCGGGAACGGTCCGAACGGCGGTTTGACGCGCCACACCGCGTCGTAGTCGTGTGAGGACGGCGCGTTCGACTCCGTGAGCAGCAGTCGGTCGGGGACCGACAGCCGCGTGAGTCGGTCGTGGTGGCGGTCGACCTCCGGGCGGCGAGCGGACTCGTGAGAGGTGTAGAAGAAGGCGTCCTTCGAGACGGGGTCGGTCCGCTCCAACTCGTCGGCGTGGTCGAGCAGCGCCCGGTATCCGTCTAGCATCGCCGGATGACCGCGGGCGCGGCGGTCGACCAGTTCGAGGAGGTTGCCCGACCGAATCGCGGCTTTCACCCGGCGGAGTTCCTCGAAGGTGACGTGGAGGTTGTGCTCGGCGAGGAGCTGTTCGGCCGAGCGTCCGGTGTCGGCGCTCGTTCTGTCGCTCCTCTCCCCGGCCTTCTCGAGTTCCCGAAGGTCCCCGGGGGTGTGCTCCGTGCAGACCGGACACGAGCAGGGGAAGTACTCCATCTCCTCGAGATGTTCGGTGCCGGAGACCGTCAGGTACCGCCCGTCGCGGGCCATCAACGCGTAGGCCGCCGAATCGAACAGGTCACAGCCGGCCGCGACCGCCAACGCGAGCATCATCGGATGGCCCGCGCCGAACAGGTGGACCGGCGCGTCGGCGTCGAGCCCGCGTTTCGCCGCCCGCACCGCGTCGACGACGTCGGCGTAACGGTACGAGTTGAGCAGCGGAACCATGGCGCCGACGGGGAAGACGTCGAGGTCGGTCGCCGTCGCGTGCCGCCCCGCCGTCTCGCGGAGGTCCGGGTACGTCGACCCCTGTACCGGCCCGTTGAGGAGCATCTCGCCGGTCTCCGCCGACTGCGCGTCCGCGAGCGCCTGCTTCGTCGTCTCCAGCTCGCGTTCCGCGCGCTCGCGGTCCACGTCCGGCGGGGTCGGCACGTCGACGGGAGTGGCCACGTCGCTGCCGATCCGCCGCTGGAACTCGATGATCTCCGCGGTCGTCACGTCGATGTCTCCGTACTCGGCCAGCTGGAACGAGCCGGAGTCGGTCATGATCGCGCCGTCGAACCCGAGGAACTCGTGGAGCCCCTGATCGAGGACGCGGTCGCGGATCCGGTCCGTGCTCCGGATGATGTAGGAGTTGGTGATCAGCATCTCCGCGCCGAACTCGTCGGCGAGCCGGCTCGGCTCCACCGTGACCACGTTGGGATTGACGACCGGCAGCAGCGCCGGCGTCTCGACCGTGACGCCGGCACGGGGGACCTCCAGCCGGCCGATGCGGCCCGCCGCGTCGTGGTCCCGGATCTCGAAGTGATCGCGCATACTCGGACTGCGGGGAGGCCGGCGGTAAGGGTTACGTTCGGCGGCGACGGGGGTGATCGAGGTAACCCGCCGCGCGAATTATAATCCGGTCGGGTGGCTCACGTACGTCGTCGCAACTCCCCACTCCTCGGTCAGCGCCTGCAGCGACCGGACGCCGAACGTCTCCGTCGCGTAGTGGCCCGCGAGGAAGACGGTGACTCCGGCCTCTCGGGCGTCGTGGTACACCTGCTGTTTCCCCTCGCCGGTGATCAGCGCGTCGGCTCCGGAAGCGACCGCCTCGTCGAGCCAGTCGACGCCGGAGCCGGTGACGACCGCGACCCGTTCGAGCCGATCCGGACCGAACTCGAGGAGCCGCGTCCCGCCGCCGGCGCGCTCGGGGTGTCCCTCGAACGCGTCGAGTTCCGCGCGCACCGCGTCGGCCGCGACCGGCTCGGTCGGCTCGCCGATCGTCCCGATCGTGACGGGCCCGATCTCGCCGAACGGCTCCCGGCTCTCGAGCCCGATCGCCTCGGCGACGCCGGCGGCGTTGCCGACCTCTGGGTGCCCGTCGAGCGGGAGGTGCGAGACGTACAGCGCGATGTCGTTGTCGACGAGCGTCGCGATCCGGTCGTACGTCCGGCCCGTGACCCGATCGATACCGCCCCACGAGATCCCGTGGTGAACGACGAGAACGTCGGCGTTCGCCTCGGCCGCGGCCTCGATCGTCTCGAGCGCGGCGTCGACCGCGAACGCGACGCGCTCAACGTCGTGGCCGCCCGATCGGGCCCCGTCGCTCGGGCCGACCTGTATCCCGTTCTCGCTCGCGTCGACGTCGGCGTAGGCGGCCGTATCGAGTCGGTCGTCGAGCCGCCGAGCGTACTCGGAGAGGTCCATGCGGTCGGATACGCGTGCGGGGAGTAAAAGACGGCGGACCGCGGCTCAATCAGCAGACGGACCGCGGCTCAGTCGTCGAGCTCCTCGGCGACGGACTCCGGCGGTCTCGACTCCGCCCCGGCCGACTCTCGCCCGGACTCCGTCCCGGTCGGCCGCTCCGGCGGCGCGTCGAACTCGGGGTCGAACAGCTTGAGCGCGGTTCGGATGGTCTCCCAGTCGTCCTCGCCGGCCGCGTCCCGGAGCGAGCGGGTGGGAGCGGCGAGCAGCTGCCCGACGAGGGAGTCGGCCAGGTCCTCGATCGTCTCGCGCTCCACGTCGCTCACCTCGCCGTGCGCTTCGAGCCTGGAGACGGCCCGGTCGACCTCGCGGGCTTTCACCCGGTCGGCGCCCGCATACATCGCGGAGATGGCGTCGTCGGCCCGCTTGCGCTTGTACGCCTGCAGGATGCGATCGAGCTCCTCGTCGATGATCGCCTCGACTTCCCGTGCCTCCTCCACACGGCTCTCCCGGGTCTGCTGAGTAACCTCCTCCAGCGCGTCGATGTCGTACAGCGTCACGCCGGCGTGGTCCGCGGCCGACGGGTCGATGTCGCGCGGCTGCGCGATATCGATACAGACGATCCGGTCGGTGTCGGCGACGTGGGAAGCGTCGATCAGCGGGTCCGAACTCCCCGTCGCCGAGATCACGAGGTCGGCGTCGGGGACCACCGCCGGGAGGTCCGCCAGCGAGACGACCTCGGCCGGCGTCTCGATCTCCTCGGCGACGTACTCCGCGTTCGGGACGGTCCGGTTCGCGACGACGATCTCGCCGACCGCGGTGTCGTCGAGCGATCTCGCCGCCAGCGTGCCCATCTCGCCGGCACCGACCACGACGGCGGTGCCGTCGGTCAGGTCGATCTCGGTGGCGGCCAGTCGGACCGCGGCCGAGCCGAGCGAGACGACGCCCTCGTTGATCGACGTCTCCGTTCGCGCGCGCTCGCCGACGTGAAGCGCCTTCGTCACCGCATCTTTTAACACGGGACCGATGCCTCCGGCCGACTTCGACTCCTCGTACGCCTCGCGGAGCTGGCCGATGATCTGGTCTTCACCGAGCACGAGCGACTCCAACCCGGCGGCGACTCTCATCAGGTGCTCCAAGCTCTCTTCGTGACCGAGATGTCGAAGCGCCCCGCTCCGGACATCGGGGGCGAACGACTCCAGCGCGACCGTCCCGTCGACGGTCCGATCGGTGACGACGAACGCCTCAGAACGGTTACACGTCTGGAGTGCGAACGCCTCCTCGACCCCTTCACGAGCGAGCAGGTCCGAGACGGTGGCGCGGACCCCGTCACCGCCGGCCGCTTCGATTTCGTCGACAGACGCGCGGGAGTGGGCGACGCTCACCCCCGTGATAGCGCCGGTGTCTCTCATCGTTCAAGTACCTCTTCGATCACTGAATACGCCTCTTGACGACCGTTGGATCCCCCCTTTTGTAAACCCTTCCAAACCCGGTCGGATCGCACGACGCGACGGATCGCCTCCCGGCGCTCCGCGGGCGGAACTTCCCGGTCTTTGAGCTCTCTGCGGAGCGCTCCCGACAGTTCCGCCATAGCCCCCGCGCCGTCGATATCCGTCTCGATGCGCTCTCGCAGCGCCTTCGAGAGGGCCGGACTCGCGCCCCCGGTCGAGAGCGCGATGCGGACCGGATCGTCGTCGACGGTCGCCGGGACGACGACGCTCCCGGCCTCCCGCTCCCCGGAGACGTCCGTGCGGTTGACGAGGACGTCGGCGTCGAGCGCGGCCGATTCCGCCGCCGCGTTGACGGCGGCGTCGTCCGTCGCAGCGACGACGAGCGCCGGGGAGACCCGCGTGATCCACTCGCTGACCGCGTCCGGCGTCGGGGCGGCACGGACCAGTTCGATCCCGGGGGCGTCCGCGGCGGTGCGGTCGTCGGACGACTCGGAACGCCCGTCCGCCCGGTCGAGGAGCCTGTCGTCGAACGCCGGGCTCACGACGACGACCTCGGCCTCGCCGACGAACCGCGACGCCTTCCGGGCCCCGACCGGCCCGCCGCCGAACACCAGCACCGTCTCCCCGGTGAAGTCGTGGTAAAGCGGGATCACGCGGTGTTGCTGTCGGCGCGGTCGGCGATGCGGATCCCGGTCTTCTTCAGGATCCGTGTCGAGAACAGCGTGTCCCAGTCGCTCGCGTCGACGTCCCAGTACTCGTCCATCAGCGC
>CAZNOA010000130.1:0-4361 GCA_964574565.1 uncultured Halobellus sp.
ACTCCGCGCTCGTCAACGTCACCGGCGGCACCGACATGTCGATCGAGGAGGCCGAAGGGGTCGTCGAAGAGATCTACGACCGGATCGACCCCGACGCCCGGATCATCTGGGGGACCTCCGTCGACGACGACCTCGAGGGCCAGATGCGGACGATGATCGTCGTCACCGGCGTCAAGTCGCCGCAGATCTACGGGCGACAGGGCGGCGACGGCGACGCGACCCCGGCCGAGATGGAAGATATCGACTACGTGGAGTGACGCTGGCGGGAAGGCGGCCAGCGGTCCGGTCTCTGTAGCTGTTTTCGGTTCTGTCGTCCCACCGTTCCAGCGGGAACGAATGTGCGAGCCGTCGGGACGTCCAAGCCGTATCGTGTGGGAGCGCGGGGACGCGACCCTCGCGGCCGATCAGTCGTCGTCTGTGTGTGTGGAAGCGCCCCCGGATTTCGTGGACTCCAGCTGTCCGGTCTCGTAGCCGGCCCAGTCGAACCGTTCCTGGAGGTGAAGCGCGACGTGAACCAGCGCGAGCAGGACTGGCACCTCGATCAGCGGCCCGACGACGGTCGCAAACGCGACGCCGGAGCCGACGCCGAACACCGCGACGGCGACGGCGATCGCGAGCTCGAAGTTGTTCGAGGCCGCGGTGAAGCCGATCGCGGTCGTCGTCGAGTAGTCAGCGCCGATTCCGCGCCCCATCCCGAAGCTCACGAGGAACATCACGACGAAGTAGATCGTGAGCGGAATCGCGAGCCACACCACGTCGAGCGGCCGTGCGAGGATGTTGTCTCCCTGCGTGGCGAACATCACGATAACCGTGAACAGCAGCGCGAGCAGAGTCACGGGACTGATCTTCGGAACGAACTCCTCTTCGTACCACTCCTCGCCTTTGGTCCGGACGCCGCCGAGTCGCGTCAGGATACCGCCGGCGAAGGGGATTCCGAGGAAGACCGCGATCGCCCAGAACACCTGTTGGACGGTGATGTCGAACGCCTCGATGCCGGCGACCATCGCGTCGAGCCCCAAAACGGGCGGGAGGAACAGCGCGAAAAACCAGATGTAGACGCCGTACGTCACGATCTGGAACACGCTATTGAACGCGACGAGCCCCGCCGCGTACTCGCTGGAGCCGTCGGCGAGGTCGTTCCAGACGAGTACCATCGCGATACAGCGGGCCATCCCGATGAATATCAGCCCGAGGAAGTACTCCGGTCGCGCGGGGAACCACGGGACGATCCCGCTGAAGAAGACCACCGCGAGCGCGAACATCACGGTCGGACCGATGAGCCAGTTCTGGAGCAGGCTCAAAGAGAGCACGCGCCACTGCGAGAAGACGCGCGGCAGCTGCCGGTAGTTCACCTTCGCGAGCGGCGGGTACATCATCGCGATGAGCCCGATCTCGACGAGGTAATACTCCTGGATCGGGCCGACGACGCCGGGCGCGACGTACCCCAGTCCGACGCCGGCGCCCATCGCGAGGAAGATCCAGACGGTGAGGTACTTATCGAGGAAGTCCATCGACCGCGGGTCGCCGCAGTCGGGACAGCCGCAGTCCGGCCCGTGGTCGTGGTCGCCGGCGCTCATCGGGGGCTCACCCCGCGACTGACGGACGCTACCGGGTGGGGACGCGTCGACGGTTCGGATCTGGTGACAGGCATGGATAGCATGGCGATCACGAACGGCTCACTCCTGGGCGGCGATGACGTCGAACTGCACGTCGGCACCGCCGGGAAGCGAACAGACGCCGACGACCGTCCTCGGCGGGAGGTCGACGTCGTCGAATCGGTCCTCGTAGACGTGATCGACCGTTTCGGCAGCGCTCGGGTCGGTGAGCTGGATCTCGACTTTCATCACGTCGTCGAACGTCGCGTTCCGTCGGTTGGCAAGCGCCGCTTCGAGGTTGTCGAGCGCGGTCGACACCTGCTCTTCGATTGAGTGGTTGTTCAATACATCTCCGTCGACTTTCGGTAGGATCCCTTCGAGGGAGATCAGATCCGAGTGACCGGTTCGCTTTCCGAACGCGCCGATATTTCCGGTCCCCTCGCGCTGTCTCCTGCTCTCTTCGCTCAGGGTCTCGTCGACGTTCATCACCGCATCCTGGTCTTCCGCCGAATCGATCTCGCTCGTTCGTTGCGGCATAATATATGAACAAGTATTCATATAGTAAAACCCATCGAAACGCGGCCGAATCTCTCGACGGGGATCGACGAATCGAACCCATCCGGCGGCTGATTCGGTCCGACCGGGAACAGTTGAAGCTCGTGTTCGGCGACCGACCCGAGGGTACGGCTCGGCCGAAGCCGAAACGCCGTTGTCCGACCGCTCCGAACGGCGGAGCGTGATGACCGGCGACTCGACCGAACGCACATCGGATGCTGTCTCGTCGCTTATCGAGGGGTCGCGGCTCGTCTTCGGGGGCGTCCTCGTCGACGGAACCCCGCGGATAGTCGAGTGTCTCGACCGGGAGACGTTCGACGCGGGCGAAGCGGAGATGGCGCTCAGCACGGCGTTCGTAAGTGCGAATTCGGACCTCGTTCCGCTCGTTACGAGCGGGGATCGGCCCGGTGGTGCGTCCGGGGATACGGACGAGATATCCGACCGACTCACGGGCGTCGACGACGTTCTCGACGCGGTCGGCGGCGCTCACACGTACTACCTGCTCTGTAACACCGGGCCCGGCGCGTGGAAGCGGATCCGGAACGTGGCGGGCGGCGAGGTCGGAGCCGACGACGCAAGCGAGGGGTCGGCGGCCGATCGATACCTCGTGGCAGACGCCCTCGTCGACGAGGCGACCGAGCGGATTGGCGACCTCCCGGACTCGGTCACCGGGACGGAGATCGAGGTAATCGAGTGGGACGGCTGAGATCGGTCTCGCGATCAGCGCCCGCAGCCGCCGCCCCCGCACGAGCCGCGACCCGTCGCCGCTTCATCGCTTTTTTGCGGCTCTCCGCCCGCACCGCTCTCCGGTCCGGCGACTGGGACCAGCGGCGAGTTCGGATCCTCGGGGTCGAGATTCGCTTTTTCGGCGCGGTTGACCGCACCGATCCGGTCGAGTACAGCGTCCCGGAGGTCGAAAAAGCGGTCCGCTGCGGCCGTCCCTTGGAGGACCGTCACGGGCTTGTCCGCGTCGCCGCCCGATCGGATCTGCGGATCCATTGGAATCTCGGCGAGCAGCGGCACGCCGTACTCCGCGGCGATGTCGGCGCCGCCGCCGCTCCCGTACAGATCGTGTTCGTCGCCACAGCCCGGACAGCGGAACGTACTCATGTTCTCCACGATTCCGAGGACGGGAGTTCCGCGGTCGTGGAACATCCGGATCCCTTTCCGAACGTCCTCGAGCGCGATGTCCTCTGGGGTCGTCACGACGACCGCACCGGTCACTGGAACGCTCTGGAGAAGGGTGAGCTGCTCGTCGCCGGTTCCCGGCGGCAGGTCGACGAGCAGGTAGTCGAGGTGGCCCCACTCCGTCTCTTCGATGAGCTCCGAGAGCAGCTTGTCGATCATGGGTCCGCGCAGCATCGCGGGGTCGGTGTCGTCGTCGGAGAGAAACGCCATGCTCATCAGCTTGATGCCGTCGGCCTCCGGCGGGACGATCGTCCCGCTCTCGGTCAGGCCGGGCCTGGCCTCGATCCCGATCATTCCCGGGACGTTCGGCCCGTAGATGTCGGCGTCGAGCAGCCCGACGCGGGCACCCCTCTCCGCGAGCGCGGTCGCGAGGTTCGTCGCCACCGTCGTCTTACCGACGCCGCCCTTCCCCGACGCGATCGGCACGACGTTCCGGACGTCCGGCAGAGGGCTGTCCGGGTCCTCCCACGAGAGGCTCACCGTGACGTTCGGTTCCAGCCCGAGCGCCTCAACCGCCCCGCGGATCCGGTCGCCCATCGCCTTCTCGTCGCCCGAGTACGGCGCGTTGAACGCCACGGCGACTGTCGCCACGCCGTCCTCGACGCGAATGTCGTCGATCAGGCCGAGCTCGGCGACGTTTCGGGCGAGAACGGGGTCTTCGACCCCACGGAGCCGCTCGCGGACCTGATCGGCGTCAGCGGTCATCGGTATCACCCCCCTCGAGTACCGTAGTCACGTCGTCGGTCGCCTCGAGTCGTTCGAGCCGGTTCGCGAGCCGCTGCCCGTCCTCTTCGACGAACGACTGGGTCTCGTCCGCGAGCAGCGTGTAGAACTCGGTGTGGGCGTGTGCTCGGATATGTTCGGCGAACTCCGAGACCCACCGTCCGAGGTGCGACACCAAGAACGCGTACTGGCGGTCGAGATACTGCTCGGCCGCCTCGAACTCGCCGGCTGCGAGCGCTTCACATTCGGTCGCGACGAGCAGCGAGACGAACTCGAGCTCCGCCGCAACGTGGTCGGCGG
>CAZNOA010000131.1:0-4336 GCA_964574565.1 uncultured Halobellus sp.
CCTCCAACCCGATCACGACGGTTCGCTCCTCCGTCGCGGCCTGAGTGCTCATTACTGGGTCGTTGTGAGCCGGCCACCTAAATCGTGTCGGGACGAGCGGGTCGAACCCCGGCACGCGGTCCCGACTAGCGTGGCTCCCCGGCGCGCGCGAGCCGCGTTTTCGGGAACAGTCTGCCCGGTTCGTCGCACGGGTACTGTTGTTGGTGTCAACAATTGCCGACACGCCTTCAAAGAGAGACATTTTAGATCGAAATAGCTCGATAGATGTCCACTATTCCGAAGGATAAATTCCCGTTCACCGTCGGATATATACATTTATTAGCCCCTATGCCGTGGCGTTTCCTAGCATGGAACGTAGAACGTTCATCAAAACGTCCGGTGCGTTCGGCACGGTCGGGATCGCCGGACTCGCTGGGTGCGCTGACGACGCTGAGGAACCGGCAGAAAACGGCGAGGATGACTTCCCGGCGGACGACCTCACGTGGATGGTTCCGTGGTCAGAAGGCGGCGGAACCGACACGTACGCACGGCAGATCGCTCTGCCGATGGAGGAGGACCTCGGCGAATCGATCACGATCGACAACCGGCCGGGCGCGGGCAGCATGGTCGGTAGCGAGTGGCTTTCGACCCGGGATCCGGACGGCTACACGTTCGGAACGATCAACAGCGCCGGTGCCCACTTCACGTGGCGCGCCAACGAGATCGACGGCTGGCACATCGAGGAAGACTTTGACCCGTTCGCGTACTCGGGCGTCTTCGGCTACACGATCATCGTCAACAACGATGACGCCGAAGAACACGGCATCGACGACTTCGGATCCCTGCGTGACGCCTATCAGGACGGCGACATCACCAACTGGGGGTACCAGGGCGCCGGCAGCGACTCGCACCTGGCGACGTTGCTTCTCCGTGACAACTACGGGCTAGAGTACGAAAACGCCGTCCCATACGACGGCGGTGGCCCGACGATGGAGGCCGTCATCAGCGGCGAGGTTACGGCCGGCTTCGCGACCAATACCTCCGCCGTCAACGCCGAGGAATCCGGCGAGGCGACCGCCATCGTCAACACGATGGACATCGACCTCACCGATACCTGGTCGGATATCGACCGCATCGATAACTACGGCGACAGCATGGGGTGGCTCACCGAGTTCACGCTCACCCAGCTCGCGCCCGTCGGCACGCCCGACCACGCCAAGGAACGATTGTCGGAGGCCGTGGAAGTCGCGGTGGAGTCCGACCGAGTGCAGGAGTGGTCCGAAGACACCGGAAACATCGTTCAGTACGGGAACGTCCAAGAGGCCGAAGACCTGTGGAACGGCATCGTCGAGGAGATGGAGACACAGGTCAACGACGCGATCGGCGGATTCGACGAGTTCCTCCGCCTCGCCGAGGAAGAAGGATAATACGTCGAATCCGACCTCGAATTCAGTTATACGCTACAGGATGGACGCTTCGATGGCACTGACGGTGTGTGATGATGGTAGGTAGACAGCGAGCGGTGCCGCTCTCAACCGACGACCGGCCGTGTGACGATCCAGTGGGTCAGTAAATAAACCATGGTACAAGACGAATCGACGGTCGACGAACTGTTACGCCGACTCAGGGAGCGACAACGCGTGCTTGGAGACGCGGTCGAGCCGGTGCTCCGTGAACGTCCGACGATGGAACACGTCCTGCTGTTGTTGTTCCTCGCGACTGGGTCTTACATGTACATCGGCGCACGAGACTTCTCGGCTGCGGCGGCCGAGTTCCCACAAGTCATGGCCGGGATGACGGCGATCCTCTCGTTTCTCATCCTGGTCCGGAACTATCTCAACGTCGTCATTCCGGTGCTTGCGGTCGTTTTCGGTGGATACGCGCTGTACACCGGCGGGGTCGAGTTTCTCGCCGATGAGGGCGGCTTCGTCCGTCTCGCGATCGGTGCGGGTCTGGTCCTCGCCGTCGTCGCGTTCAGAACACAGCTCGTTGACGTCTCGAAGTCGTTCATTGCAGAGCCGATGCAGGTGCTCGGTGAAGACGACCTCATCGGCGACGACGCGCCCGACGATGACGCGGAGAATGACGACGGAGCAGTAGACGACGATGCGGGCGTCGATGATGAAACGGAGTCTGACTCCGGAGCGATGTACGTCTACGATATCGACGATCCGAAGGGGCCCGTCGTTACCGGCGCCCTCTGTCTCGGATACATGGTGCTGACGTTCGCGATCGGAATGCTGTACGCGACGCCGGTGTTCGTCGCTGCGTGGGCGCTGTGGGCCCGGATGGACTTCCCGCGCGGTGCGGCACTGACCGGACTCGGCCTTCTCTGTTCGTATTTATTCTACGACGTCATACAGTCCGACATCTCCGAGGGGTGGCTCACCGACTGGCAGCCGACGCCTCCAGACGTGCTGTACGCCGAGTACGTGAATCCGCTGGTGCAACCCGTGTTGCGGCTGCTTGACCGATACGTGTTCCTTCCCATCATTGACTTGCTGCCGTTCGCGGGGATCCTCCTATGACTGTCGAGACATTCCTCGGTGCGATAGATTCGCTCTTAACGTTCGAAACGATGATCTGGCTGCTCATCGGCGTGGTCGTCGGGATCATCGTCGGCGGGCTGCCGGGGTTGGGGCCGCCGCTCGGGATGGCGATCATCCTCCCCTTGACGATCCCCTTGGACCCGGCCAACGCCATCATCCTGCTCGTGGGCGTGTACAGCGGGTCGATGTACGGGGGATCGATCGCGGCGATCCTCATCAACACGCCGGGGGTGTCGTCGTCAGCGGCGACGATGTTCGACGGCTATCCCATGTCGAAACAGGGGAAAGCAGCGTCAGCGTTGTCGATCTCCGCAACCGCGTCGGCAATATCGGGGCTGTTCACGATCACGGCGCTGATCCTGTTTTCTCCTGTGCTGATCCAGCTCGTGTTGGCGGTCGGGACTCCGGAACGGTTCCTCGTCGCACTGCTCGGGCTGTCTATGATCACGGTGATCACCCGCGGGTCGTTCGCGAAGGGGATACTCGCCGGCGTGGCGGGTCTCTTGGTCACAACGGTCGGCTCCGCACAGCCAATCGCGATCGAACGCCGATACGCCGAGTCGCTGCTGTTGTTCGACGGTATCGACTTCGTCGCCGTCCTCATCGGTCTGTTCGCGATCGCTGAGATGATGAAACTCGCCGGACAGAAGGGCGGTATCGCCGAAGGCGACGTGGTAATCGACCGCGCCGGTATCAAAGAGGGAGTCATCGAAACGATCAAACGCCCCGTGACGGTGTTCAAGTCCGGAATGATCGGCATGATCGTCGGCGCGATTCCGGGCGCCGGCGCGACGGTCTCGAACTTCGTCTCGTACTCCGAAGCGGTCCGCGCCTCCGACGACCCGGACTCGTTCGGCTCCGGAAACCCGGAGGGCGTCGTCGCCAGTGAGGCGTCGAACAACGGTACCGTCGCCGGCTCGCTCGTCCCGGCGATATCGTTCGGCATTCCCGGCAGCTCGTCGACCGCGGTGCTCATCGGCGGCCTGCTCATGCACGGGCTCCGTCCCGGTCCGAACATGTTCCAGGTCGACGGCGAGCTCGCGTTGACCTACACGATGCTGCTCGCGCTGCTCGTCGGCAACGTGGTCATTCTGATCTTCGGGCTCTCGATGGTGACTCAGCTCGGCTACCTCACGAAGATCGACACTGACTACATCATTCCGATGGTGATCGTGTTGTCGTTCCTCGGGACGTACGCGCTCCGCGTGAACCCGATCGACATCATCACGATCCTCGTCTTCGGTATCATCGGCTTCTACATGGTCCGGTACAACTACTCCGTGATCGCGTTCGTCCTCGGCGTGGTGTTGGGCGACATCGCGGAGGACAACCTCTACACCGCGTTGCAGCTCTCGGGTGGGACCTACGACATCTTCTACAATCCGTTCGCTTACGGTCGGCCGATTTCGTTTATACTGACCGTGACGATCTTCCTGCTGCTGTTCGGCCCCTTCATCAAGGCCCGAATCGACAAGATCCGCGGGAAGTAACCGGCGTCTCCCGGCTCGGACGGGTCAGAACGCTCTGACCCAGCCGGGTCGGGGCCCGCTGAACCAGACATCTTATGGCTCCGGGCGGTTCACTCCCGGTTATGAGCGATCTCCCGGACGACTTCGACTGTACCCTCACCAACTGGGAGTACATCTACGGACTCTGCCGCAACGTGTCGAACGAGGTGAAACGCGCGGACTTCGAGCCGGACGTCATCGTCGCGCTCGCCCGCGGCGGCTGGTTCGCGGGCCGGTGTATCTGTGACTTCCTCGGGCTCGACGACCTGACGAGCCTCAAGATGGAACACTACGTCGGGA
>CAZNOA010000132.1:0-4327 GCA_964574565.1 uncultured Halobellus sp.
GAAGGAGCGCAACCTCAAGCAGGCGCTCGGCGAGATCGACCGCATGGCCAGCGCGTTAGGCCTTCCGGACAACGTCCGCGAGACCGCCTCCGTCATCTACCGCCGCGCGCTCGACGAGGACCTGCTCCCCGGGCGCTCCATCGAGGGCGTCGCGACGTCGTCGCTATACGCCGCTGCCCGACAGGCCGGTACGCCGCGGAGCCTCGACGAGATCGCCGCCGTCTCCCGCGTCGAGAAAGACGAGATCGCCCGGACGTACCGCTACGTCGTCCGCGAGCTGAAACTGGAGATCCAGCCGGCGGACCCCGAGAGCTACGTCCCGCGCTTCGCCTCCGACCTCGGACTCTCGGACGAGGCCGAGCGACGCGCTCGGTCGCTCCTGAACACCGCGAAAGAACAGGGGATCCACTCGGGCAAATCGCCCGTCGGCCTCGCGGCCGCCGCGGTGTACGCCGCCTCCCTCCTCGTGAACGAGAAAGTGACCCAAAGCGAGGTCAGCGAGGTCGCGAACATCAGCGAAGTCACCATCCGGAACCGGTACCACGAACTCCTCGAAGCCGAGGACGGCGTGGCGCTGAACTGACCGGAGCCGACGCCCCGTCGAGCCGGACTCCATTTTAAGACCGCGCGAGTTTCCGAACCTCCAAGCCGCGGCGGCCCCAGCCACGGGTATGGAGACCACTCGCCACTTCACCGCAACGACGTACATCGTTAACGACGGCGCGACCGCTCTCCACGAGCACGACCGGCTCGGGATCCGGCTCCCGCCGGGCGGGCACGTCGACCGCGACGAGCTACCACACGAGGCGGCCCTGCGAGAGGTCCGCGAGGAGACCGGACTCGACGCCGATCTCGTCGCGACCGAGTCGTCGGTCACCGGGCCCAACACCCGCGGGCTGCCGGAGCCCGCACACCTCATGCTCCACGACATCAACGTCCACGAGGACGGCTCCGTCGGGCACCAACACGTCGACCACCTCTACTACGCCCGCGTCGACGCCCGTGAGATCGTACCGAACGGCGGCGACGAAGTCGATCCCGACCGGTGGCGGTGGTACACGCCGGACGATCTGGCGGCGAGCGACCTCCAGCCGGACGTGATCGACCTCGGCCGCGAAGCGATCGCGGCCGTCGACGGCGGTGGCTCGACCCCGCGGTAACGGTCCGGAATCCGGACCGGCGCCGACCCGCTTCCCGGTGTCAGACGGTTGTCCCACGCTCCGGAAGGTATTTGGGTCGTTGCTGGCCACATAAACCCAGAATGGACGCACAGCGACAATCGGAGGTCACCGGGTGGGACGCCCGGGAGTTCTCGGGGGGCTTCTCCGGGCTCCGGCGTCTCGCGGACCGGGGGTTCTCCGGCGCGGTGACCGACGGGATGGGGTGGCTGTTCGTGTTCGAGGGTCGCGTCGTCGGCACCGTCGACGCCGACCTCGACGCGTTCGCGGACGCGTCCGGGACCGCTTACGAGGCGCCGCACGAGTCGCTCCCGGTCCTGTTCGCGATGCAAGAGCAGGGCGGCGAGCCGCGAGCGCAGTACTACACGAACGACACGCCGCTGTCCGAGGCCGATCGCAAGCTCTCACAGGGGGGATTCACCGGCTACATCGAGCTTTCGGAGAACGTGCTCTCCGGCGACTACTACGTCGCCTACGCCGCCGGCGAGTCGATGGCCGCCGCGTACGTCGGCAACTCCCGCCGGCTCGAGACCGGCGACGACGCCTTCCGGCTCGCCGACGACGAGGTCGGCATCTACACCGTCTACGAGGTCGACCTGAACGTCCGCGAGGTCCCGAACGGCGGAACCGGCGGGAGCGCGTCGCCGGATCAGTCGGCACCCGTGACCGGCGCGAGGTCCGACGCCGAACGCGACGAGCGTTCTGACGAGTCGGTCGAGGCGGACGAACCGAGCCCCGAAAGCGGCGAAGGGTCCGGGGCGGCCGACGAAGCCTCCGACCCCCGTGACAACGAAACCGAATCGCGCGATACCGACGGCGAACAGCGAGACGCCGCGGTCGTCTCGCCGGGCGGCGACGGGACGGGCGACGTCGATGACGCCACCGACGTCGAGAGCAGTGACGCTCCCGGCAGCATGTCGTCGGGAGACGGGGCCAGCGAGGCTGCAGCGACCCGAAGCGACAGCGGCGAGTCGGATGCCGCCGTTCCGCCGGCGGAGCCCGCTTCGAGAGACCGATCCGACTCGGCTCGGGCGGAGCAGGGGAACCCTGCAAGGGACGGTGCGGCCGGCGGGGCGGACGCCGCGCGTCGTCGCGCAGACGACGACGTGTTCTCGGAGGAGGAACAGTGGCGCGAACAGAAATCGATTCCGGCGCTCGACCCCTCGAAAGCGAGCGACGCGTCGGAGCGACGTTCCGAATCGAGCGGGGGCCGCGGATCGGCGTCGGACGCTTCCCAGTCGCGTCCCGTCCGACGGGACGACAGCGGAGCCGAGCGCGACCCGAGCGGGTCGACCGACAACGGTCGGTCACCCGAGCCGAGACCGACCGAGCCGCGCGGACAGAACCGGTCCGCTGTGTCGCAGCGATCGGCCGACACGGCGGACGGCGATCGGGCGGAACGCCTTCGAGAGCTCGAAAGCGCCCTCGAAGCGGCCCAGTCCGAGCGTGAGTCGCTGGCGGCGGAACGCGACGAGCTCGCCGCCGACGTCGACCGGCTCGAAGCGGAGCTCTCCGATCTCCGCGCGGAGCGGGACCGGCTTCGCGAGGAGCTCTCGAACGTTCGCGACCGGCTCCCCGACGGCGAACGGACCCTCTCACCGACGGAGGCGCGCAGCGGCACGAACCTCTTCGTCAGATACGGCTCCAAGGGCGGAGCGACGCTCGAGGACGTCCACGAGGGTGACGTCGATCGCGACATGCTGAGAGAGAACCTCCGGATCGAACACCACACGAGCTTCGAGACCGAGGGGTTGGTCGTCGACGGGCGACCGTACGACGAGTTCCTGACCGACACGATCGAGTACGGGTTCACCCGGTGGCTCGTCGAGGACCTCCCGTTCGAGGTGAGCGGAACCGGAAACCAGAGCGTGCTCCGTGCCCTCTACGACGCACTCCCGGAAATCGACCGCGCGGAGATCGGCGGCTCGGTCTCCGTCGCGATCCGAGAGAACGGCGAGGAGACGCGCGAACAGCGCACCTTCGATCTCGTCTTGCGCGACCGCATGGGGAATCCGCTGTTCGTTGCGGACCTCAACGACAGCCGCGATCCGACGGCCGAGGGCACGCTGGAGTCGTTGGTCGGAAACGGCCGCGACATCGCGGAGTCGAACGACTCGTTCGCGGGGGCGTTCGCGGTGACGGAGAGCTTCTTCGAGCCGGGCGCGTTAGAGACCGCGAGCGACGCGGTCGGCGGCGGGCTGTTCAGTCGGTCGAAGCGCGCGAGCTTCGTGAAGCTCTCGCGAAAGCGCGGGTTCCACCTCTGTCTCGTCGAGGCCCGTGACGGCGGGTTCCACATGACCGTCCCCGATCTCTGACCGGGGTACTCTCAGACCTCCAACGCCGGTGATTCCCCAAAGCGTACCTCCCGTAGGTCACGGGGCGAGTCAGATACTACGGACCGACTACAAAACACGAACCGTCCGCGTTCAGGCGTACGTCTGTGAACGGTAATCCGGCGTTAGCTTTCGAGCTCGGCGGCGTCGTCGATGCGCATGGAGCCGAGCTTGGTGACCGTCTCGTCGAGCTTGTCGTCGAGCTCGTCGACGAACTCGTGGGTTCGTTCCGTCGTGATCGCTCCCTGGCTGGACGGCTCGATGAGGTTCTCCTCCTCGAGGACGCGCAGCGAGTAGCGGACCTTGTGATGCGGGTAGCCAGTCTCGTTCGACATCTTGACGATGCCGATCGGCTCGTTTTCGATGACCATCCGCAGGACTTGGAGGTGACGTTCCAGCATGTCTACCTCTTTCTCTAGTCGATCTATCATGGCACATGTTAACTTGTCATGCCCCCGTTTAAAAGTTGCTGTCGAGGCCCGCCACGAAGCCGCTCGATCGCACGCTTTGACGTGACAGTAGTTAACGTGTTCGATCGATCCGCGGCGGAACCGCCCGCGCGTTGCGGTCGGCGGTGATCCTCACGGTCTTTCGCTCATTCTCCGCTAAACACCCGCACGAACGGGGACACCTCCCAGAATCCGAGCCGAGAGTAATACACGTTCGTGCATGCTCTCCGTCGTCGGACCGTAATCTGTTTTACCCCCCGCCGGGAACTGGCAGTCCGTATGACACTCACCATCGTCGGCTCCCAGCTGGGTGACGAGGGCAAGGGCGCGCTCGTCGACCGGTGGGGAGGGGACGCGGACGTCGTAG
>CAZNOA010000133.1:0-4317 GCA_964574565.1 uncultured Halobellus sp.
GGATGCGTCTCGTCGCCGTCGGCGGGATCAACCGCGCGTTCGGACGCGCCGACCGACTGGGAACGGCGCTGAACTCGCGGTGTTTCGCGTGGAACCCGACGCTGCCGCGGCTCGCCTTCGGGCGGGTCGACGCCGTCGCGCTCTCGGTCGGCGGCGGACTGCTGGCGGCCGCGCTGGCGGCGTTCGTGTAGGCGGATCCCCGTCGTGTGTCGGTCGGCCCAACGAAAACGATCGGCCACGCGCTCCGAATTGTGACAACCTTTAAACGGACTCTATCCCGGTGATCGATCATGACGCTCCTGCAGGCGGCCACCCGAGAGACGTTCTGGACCATCGGTCCGGTCGGGAAGGCCGCGTTCTACTGGCTCGCCGCGGTCGCGATCCTCGTCTTCCTCTACGGCGTGTACGCCAGATTCGCCGCGTACGCGCAGGGGACCGACGACCCCCGCGACCGGCTCTCGAACCTCCCGTCGCGGACCCTCGCGGCGACGAAACGCGTGCTCTCGAACGAGAGCCAGTACGACCGGGACCTGTACGCCGGCGTGATGCACACGTTCGTGCTCTGGGGATTCCTCGTCCTGGTGGTTGCGACCGCCATTCTCGGGTTCGACATCGACGTGTACCGCCCGCTGACGGGCGGGTCCTTCTGGGTCGGCGACTTCTATCTGGCCTACCAGTTCGTCGTCGACGCCTTCGGGCTCCTCTTCGTCGTCGGCGTCGGGATGGCGATCTACCGCCGCTACAAGAACCGCGAGGGGCGCCTCTGGGGGAAACACACCTCGCTCGAAGACGACGCGTTCGTCTGGGTCCTCTTCGCGCTCGGGGTCGGCGGCTTCCTCGTGCAGGCGCTCGGCATCGTCGGCCAGCCCGAGCGGGCGACCGAGACGGTGAGCTTCGTCGGGATGGCGATGGCCGCGGGCTTCCAGTGGGCCGGGCTCACGCCGGCGGGCGCGGAGGCGATCTACGGCGTGGTCTGGTGGCACCACTCGCTTTTGGCGTTCGCGTTCATCGCCTGGATCCCGTACGCGAAGCCGTTCCACATGATCTCGTCGTTCGCGAACGTCGTCGCCCGCGACGAGAAGGCGGGCGCGCGGCTCCCGAACGTCCCCGCCGACCTCGATCACACCAACGCCGAGTCGCTCGAGGACTTCACGTGGAAGGAGCTGATGGACGGCGACGCCTGCACGAAGTGCGGGCGGTGTACCGACGCCTGCCCGGCCGACACCGTCGGACGGAACCTCGATCCCCGCGACGTCATCCTCGATCTGAAGGCGTACCGCGAGTCCGTGACCGACGACCCGGTGGTCGGACGCAACGGCCGAATGGCGACAGACGGCGGCGTGGGCAGCTCCGCCGCCGCCTCCGACGGCGGGGCTGTCCCCATCGTCGCCGACGAAGGCGGCGTCATCGCCAGCGAGTCGATGGAGTCCTGTATGTCCTGTATGGCCTGTATGGACGCCTGCCCGGTCGACATCGAACACCTCACCGCCTTCACCAAGATGAACCGGCAGCTCGTCGACGAGGGCGCGGTCGACTCGCACCTCCAGGACATGTTCCAAGACGTCATGCAGAAGGGGAACAGCTTCGGCGAGTCGCAGTCGGCCCGCGGCGACTGGATCGACGACCTCGATGACGACGTTGCGGTCCCCGACGCCCGGAAACGCGAGGTCGAGTACCTCTGGTACGTCGGCGACTACCCGAGCTTCGACGACCGGAACAAGAAGGTCGCCCGCGCGCTCGCCCGGCTGTTCGACGAGGCCGACGTCTCGTTCGGCATCCTCTTCGACGACGAGAAGACCGACGGCAACGACATCCGCCGGATCGGCGAGGAGTTCCTCTACCTCGAACTCGCCGGCCACCACGTCGAGACGTTCGCGGACTGCGAGTTCGACTCGATCGTCTGTACGGACCCCCACTCGTACAACACCATCAGACACGAGTACCCCGAAGTCGACTTCGCGGAGTTCGCCGACGACCCGATGATGCCGTTCGACCGCGAGGAGCCGTGGAACCCCGACGGAGACGTCGGCGTGTTCCACTGGACGCAGGTGGTCGAAGAACTGGTCGCGGACGGCCGGCTCGGACTCTCCGGCGACGAGCTCGACTACACCGTCACCTACCACGACCCCTGTCACCTCGGGCGGTACAACGACGAGTACGAGGCGCCCCGCGAACTGATCCGCGCGACCGGCGCGGACCTCCACGAGATGCCGCGCTCCCGTGAGAGCTCCTTCTGTTGTGGCGGCGGTGGCGGCGGGCTCTGGACCGAACACGAGGAGGACGTAAAACCGAGCGAAGAGCGACTTCGAGAGGCCGTCGAAGACACCGACGCGGGCGGCGACATCGAGAAGTTCGTCGTCGCCTGTCCGATGTGTACGACGATGTTCGAGGACGGCCGCAAGACCGGTGGCTTCGAGGACGAGGTGGAGATCGTCGACGTCGCGGAGCTGTTGATCGAGGCGATCGATACCGGAGCGTGAGGTGGATCCGGGGCGGCTCCGGGCGTTCGCAGACTGCCTCGTACTCCCCGGGGGCTCGCTGTCCGCGGGGTCTCTGAGAGCCGGCGGCGGCCGGACGGGTCGTCGCTTATAACAGGAAGAACGCCGCCATCCCGATCCCGCCGCCGCCGAAGATGAGGTAGACGGCGTCGACGCCTTTTAAGAACAGCACGAAGGTGACCGCCGCTAGCACGACGGTGAGCGGGTCGAGGACGCCGTCGACGACGAACGATTCACGGGCTAGGGTGACGGTCGCGCCGAGGATCGCGCCGACGACGGCCGCGTTGACCCCCGTCAGCGCCGTCTGGACGACGTCGTTCTCCCGGACGCGCGCGAAGTACGGGAAAAACCCCATGATGAAGACGAACGAGGGGCCGAACGCGCCGATCGTCGCGACGAGCGCGCCGAGCACGGCGATCGCCAAGAGGCCGCCCGAGGCGTCGAGCAGCACCTTGTAGCCGACGAAGGCGGTCGTCATCACGACCGGGCCGGGCGAGAGCTGGCCGATCGCGACGCCGTCGACGAACTCGCGGGCGGTCAGCCACGCGAACTCGTTGACGACGTACTTCTCGATGAACGGGATGAGCACGAGCCCGCCGCCGTAGATGAACGAGCCCGTGTACAGCATGAACGCGAACAGCTGGACCCACGTGTTCGACCACAACAGGAGCAGCACGCCCCAGATCGGCGACGCCTCCACCGCGCCGCGGACGCTCGGACCGAGCGCGTCGAGAATCCGATCGCGGGCGGCGTACGTCGCGGCGGCGACCGTCCCGACGATGACGCCAACACTCACGCCGCGGATATTCTCCCGCACCCACCCCGAGCGGTAGAGCGCGACGGCGATCACCCCGGCAGCGACGAAGGCGACGACGGGGTTCGGATTGACGAGCACGGTGACGAGTATCGTCGCGACCAACAGGACGACCAGGAGGAAATCGATCTGCCAGGTGTCCCCGCCGACCTCGACCTCGACGTCGGTTCGCCCCTCCGCGAGCGCCGACTGCCCCATCGACCACGCCGCGCCGACGATGAGCCCGATGACGACGGGGTTGATCCCGTAGAAGAACGCCTCCACTGACGGGACGGCCTGAAAGGCAAAGTAGATCCACGAGAAGAGGACGACGAGCAGGAACGTCGGCAGCATGAACGCGCCGCCGGCGACGAGCGCGCCGAGGTTGCCGCCGCGGACCCAGCCCATGAAGATGCCGAGCTGCGTCGAGGCGGGGCCGGGCAGCGTGTTACAGATAGCGAGCCCCTCCATGAACGTCGACTGGTCGGTCCAGCCGTCCGACGCCGGATCGTCGGGGTCGTCGTCGACGAGGTCGTCCTCCATCATCGCGATGTGGACGAGCGGGCCGCCGAAGCCGACGATGCCAATATAGATGAAGTAGCGAGCGATCTCTCGGAGGGTCTCGGGGCTCGCCTCGCCGCGGTACGAGGAGACGTCGGTTTCAGAACGGTCTGGCGGCGATTCGGCCACGTTCACAGTTCTGAATGTCCACCAACATATCAGTGTCGGGTGTGCCCAAATAACAATCCGACCTATTTGAATTCAAACACTATCTATATATTTCTACATTCACCTATACTGGACTCATTAGACTATATGCGGGAATTGGGGGCTACCACCTGCCGTATATGTCTCATAGCATACTATTTACGCTGATCGTTGATACGGTCAGATGATGGCACCAAGCCAGAACACTTCGGACTCGGGCATCACTCGACGAAACTCACTCGCGGCGATCGCGGGCGTCGGCGCGGTCGCAGTCGCGGGATGTCTCGGCGGTAACGGAGACGGTGACGGCCTCTCCGG
>CAZNOA010000134.1:0-4304 GCA_964574565.1 uncultured Halobellus sp.
GGGGTGTCGACGTCGCGGGAGGCGAGCGAGATGTCGATGCCGGCGGCGACCTCGTACTCCGGGTCTTCGGGTTCGAGGTTCCGACAGACGGTTTCGACGGCCGCGGCGATCTCGCGGCCGAGCTCGCGGTAGCGTTCGACGTCGTCGCCGGTGAGAGGCTGCCGGAGGCGGCTCGCGTCGACGCGTTCGAACCCCGGGACCTCGAAGTCGGCGGCTGCCGGCGCGGGTGAGCGCTCGGCGACCGCCTCGGCCAGCGAGTCGGCGTACCAAGGGAACGACTCGACCGCGAACGCCTCCGGGAGTTCCTCGTCCGCGAGCCGGCTCGCCTCGATGTCGTCCGTGACGACGCGGAGGTCACCGTCGTAGCCGGCGGCGGCGATTCCGAGCGTGGCGTCGTCGTCGACGACGTTGTCGCCGCCGGTGAGCCACGCGAACCCGTTCGGCCGGGCGAACCAGACCGCTTCGAGCCCGCGGGCGTCGAGGTATTCGTCTAACCTATCGGTTCGGGCGGCGAGGTCGACCATACGGGCGAACTCTCCTCAATCCAGTAAAACCGGTCGAAAGCAGACGGCCGGCGGGGCGAAGAGCCACCCGCAGAGGGTTTGACGGTCAGTGTTACCACCCCGCGATCGGCGGAGGGGCCGCCGATCCCGACGTCCGAAACGAAAGGTTCAATTACGTCCCCCGGGTACCACGAAACGCGCCAGTAAGCCCCTGCGGGTTGGTAGTCTAGTCCGGTTATGACACCTCCTTGACATGGAGGAGGCCGGCAGTTCAAATCTGCCCCAACCCACTCCTCTCGACAGTTTCGCCCTGTAGCTGCCGGCATCCGCGCCGAGCGCCCCGGGGCACGGGCCCGAACGGCGCAGCCGGCGAGCGAAGCGAGCCGAGCCGTTGCTCGGCGAAGTGTATACCCGTTCGACACGGTCGGTTCGTAACGCGGTCGGCGCCGACCAACCGGATTATTCATGGCAAACTCCCACCCGGCGACGTGTTTTTGTACGCGGAGCGAGCCACCTAAGCCAAGACGATGCCACGCGAACAGTACCAGACGAAGTTAGAGGGGCTCCGCGACGACGTGCTCTACATGAGCGAGCTCGTCGCCGAGCGCCTCCGGATGGGCCTCGACGCCTTAGAACGGCAAGACAGCGAGCTGGGCCAGAAAGTAATCACCGGCGACGCCGAGATCAACGACCTCTATCTGGAACTCGAGGGGCGGTGTACGGACCTCATCGCCCTCCAACAGCCGGTCGCCGGCGACCTCCGATTCATCGCCGCCTCGTTCAAGATCATCACCGACCTCGAACGGATCGCCGACCTCGCGACGAACCTCGGCGAGTACGCCCAACAAGCGACCCAAGAGGTGTTCCCGGACGTCGACGTCCAGCGGATCGGCGACGACACGCTGGACATGTTAGAGGACGCGATGGCGGCGTACGCCGACTCGGACCCCGAACTCTGTTACGCCGTCGCCGAGGCCGACGACGACATCGACGCCGCCTGCGAGGCCGCGAGCGACCTCGTCGTGCGTGACCTCATCGAGCGCGACGAACTCCGCGAAGACGCCGACATCGAGTCGACGATGCAGAACGTTTCGCGGCTCCTTCTGACGATCCGTGACCTCGAACGCGTCGGCGATCACGCGGTCAACATCGCCGCCCGGTCGCTGTACATGATCGAAAACGACGACGAACTGCTGTACTGACGGCCGGGCCGATGCCGTCGCTTCTTCCGTCTGTTTCGCCGAAACCCGGGGGTACATACCCCGGCCGAGACACGGTCGCAACATGAGCACGTACACCACCGAGATCGACGTTCGATTCCGCGATATCGACGTCATGGGCCACGTCAACAACGCCGTGTACGCGACGTACGTCGAGCAGGCCCGAACCGAGTACTACCGCGACGTTCTCGCCGCCGACCTCTCCGAGATGTCGACCGTCTTGGCCTCGCTGTCGCTCGATTTCCGTCGCGCGGTCGAGCTACCGGACGGAACGGTGACCGTCTCCGTCGACGTCGCGGCGCTCGGTCGGTCCAGCGTCACGATGACCCACGAGGTGCGGACGGGCGGGCAGGTCGTCGCCGACGCCGAGGCGACGGTCGTCACGCTCGACCCCGACTCCGGCGAGCCGGCGCCAATTCCCGACGAGCAGCGGTCCGCGATGAGGTCGTACCACGAACTCTGAGCCGGACTCCACCGGCTCCGCTGCTGCCGTCGCCCGCCGTCAACACCGTACCTTCTTGCCGTCTCGCGCCGATCGGTCGGACATGACCGTTCGACTGTACGCCCTCGACGGGTGTCCGTGGTGTGAGAAGGTGTCCGACACGCTCGACGACGCGGGCGTGGCGTACGAGACGACGTGGGTCGACGCGCTTCACTCGGACCGCAGCGAAGTGAAACGCGTCAGCGGCCAGCGCGGGGTTCCGGTCCTCGTCGACGCGGACCGCGGCGTGACGATGTCGGAGAGTGCGAACATTCTGGAGTACATCGAGCGGAGCCTCGCATGACGATATACACCGGACGCGGCGACGACGGAGAGACGGACCTCCGGGATATGAGCCGGGTGTCGAAGTCCAGCCACCGGATCGAGGCGTACGGCACCGTCGACGAGGCGAACGCGCTGATCGGGACGGTGCGTCCGACCGGATACGACGACCTCGACGAGCTGCTGGAGACGATTCAAAACCACCTCCACATCGTCCAGGCGGACCTCGCGAATCCCGACCCCGATCCCGACGATCCGGCCGTCGAATCGGACCACGTGGAGGCCTTGGAAGCCCGAATCGACGCGTTCGACGACGAGCTGGAGCCGCTCCGCTCGTTCGTCCTCCCGGGCGGCGGCGAGTCGGGCGCCCGCCTGCACCACGCCCGTACAGTGACCCGGCGCGCCGAGCGGCGGGTCGTCGAACTCGCCCGGTCGGAACCGATCAACGAGCAAGTCGTCACGTATCTCAACCGACTCTCCGACCTGCTTTTCACGCTCGGACGGGTCGCGAACGCCCGCGACGGGGAACCCGAGGAGTCCCCGTCGTACTGAGCCCGAGCAACCGTATCGACCGTTTTACCACCGCTCCCGTCGGTTAGCGGCGGCGACGCCGCAAGGGTTATATCTGTTGTTCTCCAAAGGGCAGATATGAGCAAACACTTCGAAGACGCTCGGTACTACCTCGGTCGCGCAGCGGAACACGCGAAAGCAGGCGTGAAAGAAGAGTTGGAGCCGGTCGAAGCCCGCGTGAAGGCGCTCGTCGGTGCCGACGAGGAGGAGGAGCCGGAGCCATCCCGGCTCGACAGGCTCCAAGCGGACCTCAAGGACCTCGAGGAGCGAGCGGAAGGGGAGGCGCGCGAGGCAGTCGCCTCCGCTCGGAAGCGTATCGCAGAGTACCGCGGCCACGACGCCGCGAAGCCGGAGTAGCCCGACCCGACCGAACAGTCAGCAATCGGGGTCCGGAGCCCCGTCCGCTGAATCGTCCGCTAAATCGTCCGCTGTTATACCGATCCGTTCGTCTGCCGGCACGACCACGTACTCGATACCGGCGCGCTCCAACAGATCACGCGTCCGACTGACACCCGTCTCCGCGTCGACCTCGTTCGCGCGGTAATGCCGGATTGGGTGGCGAATCCACGATGGCTCCCAGTGAGCGTACACGTCGGTGGTCGACCGATCCGGGCCGATAAACAGCCCGAGGTGGAGCTGGTACTCGCTCGCGAGCGCGCCGTCGGGATACCGGACCCAACTCGCGACCGTGGTCTCCGGAGGCGTGTCGTACGCGCGGTGTTTGAGCGACGAGACGAGGTTCCGAACGAATCCGAGCCGATGGAGCCTCGCCTCCACGATCGGATACGGTTCTCTGAGCGTGCAGGCGTACTGATCTCTCGGCGTCTCGCGTTCGGCGTACAGCCCCACCGTCGACAACGGGAAGTGAAGCAGGCTCGCCACGCCCTGTCGAACCCGTTCGAGAAACCGAAGCTCGTGTGTCATAGCCGGCCTGTTCGGCGGGCCGACGCATGAATTCTTCTGACAAAGTAACCCTTAAGTCCCGAGGTCGGATACGTCGAAGCGAGCGGGTTGGTGGTCTAGCCAGGTTATGACGGCTCCTTCACACGGAGCAGGTCGGCGGTTCGAATCCGCCCCAACCCATTTTTGTCGACACCACAACTGCGAGCGACAGCGAGCAGTCCGTGTCGACAAAATGGTGCTGTGGATTCGAAGCAAGGAACGAAGCGAGCGTTAGCGAGCGGAGTGACTGAGGTTCGAATCCGCCCCAACCCATACGCGCTTTGCGTTTTTGAAGTAGTGTTCAGC
>CAZNOA010000135.1:0-4292 GCA_964574565.1 uncultured Halobellus sp.
AGGGGGAGCGCCTCGTAGATGCCGCTGCCGCCGATGAAGCCGATCGTGCTCATACTCCGATTCCGCCCGCTCGCTACTTATAACGAGTGAAGCGGCGAAGGAGTGAAGCGGCCGCGCGCGGCGCGAACGGCGGATCGGACTACGCCGGCATCTCCGTCTCCGCTTCGATCTCGGCCTCGATGAGGTCCCTCGTGTTCTCCAGGTGGGCCCTGAGCTGCCGTTCGTTGTACCGCCTCGCGACCGGACCCACGAGCCGATCGAGCAGCGAATCGCCCATCTCGTAGTCCGCCCGGTGGAGGATTCGGGTCCCGTCTCCGCTCGCGACGTAGCGGTTGCGCGTTTCGCCGCGCATGCCGTCGCCGTCGAACGTGACCGCGATCTCCGCGTCGGGTTCGACGACGGTCAGTTCCATCTCAATCTCCGTCGCGATCCCGAGCAGCCTGTACGTCGCCCGCATCTTCGATCCGGCCTCGGTCTCGCTCAGCACCTCGAAATCGCGCAGACCGGCCATCGTTCGCGGCCAGTTCTCTGGGGTGCTGTCGAACGCGAAGACGCGTTCGACGGGCGCTGCGATCTCGATCTCGTACTCGAATGTTGTCATATTGCTCAACTCGGTCGTCGAACCGAACGATGCGGTCGCCGCCGGAACGGATCTCGGAGCGGTCGCCTCGGTTGACTACGTTATATAGGGTCTCTGAGATATTAAACAGCCGTTCACCGCGGAGAGAACGTCCGCTCGCTGAGACCACGCAAGGGAACGGTCACAGCAGCCACCGCACCGCCGCCAGCGCGAGCGCGCTCACGACGAGCAGGTGAACGAGGACCGCGCCGACGGCCGCCCCGCCGACCGCGCGCATCTCGCGGAGCCGGATCGAGAGCCCGAGCCCGACGAACGCGAGCGTGAACAGCGCGTCGGAGACGCGGCCGATCGACTCCAGCGCGGCGGGCGAGAGCAGCCCGCTGTTCGCGACCGCGGCGACGACGAGGAAGCCGAGGAGGAACTTCGGGAACTCCGCCCACAGCCGTCGCACGCCGGGTTCCGTGGCGGAGCGGGCGGTGTACGCCAGCGAGTAGGCGACCGCGACGCCCCCGAGCAGGGAGTTGCGCGCGAGCTTCGTCACGGTCGCCCACTGGCCCGCCTCCGGCGAGTGGGCGAACCCCGCAGCGGCGACGGGGCCGGTCGAGAACATGCTGACGCCGGCCCAGACGCCGAACTGCCGGCTCGTCAGCCCGAGCCACTCGCCCGCGAGCGGGAACGCGACGAGCGTGACGGCGTCGAAGAGGAGGATCGTCGCCGCGGCGAAGGTGATCGCGGCGGCGCGCGCGTCGAGCACGCGACCGATCGCGACGACCGCGGAGACGCCACAGATGCTCGCGCCCGCCGCGAGCAGCGAGGGGGCCGTTCCGTCCAGCCGGAACAGCAGCCGCGCGATCAGCTCGGCGAGCAGGAGTCCCCCCGCGACGGTCGCGAGAACGAGCCCGAGGACGGTCGGGCCCGCAGCGAGGAACTCCCGGACGACGACCGCCGCGCCGAGGAGGACGATTCCGGTCTCCAAAAAGAGCTTGTCGACGCCGATCCCCGGCTCCGCCGACGCGGGCGTCCCGACCGTGTTTCCGACGACGACGCCGAGCGCGACGGCGACGACGAGCGGCTGTAGCCCGTCGACCGCGCCGGCGACGAGATGCGAGAGGGCGGCCCCGACGGCCAACAGCGCCAGACCGGGGAGGTAGGGGCGCGCGGCGGCGACGACGCGCATTAGAAGACGCCCGCCCCCTGTCCCGCGGCGTGCGCGGCGACGATCCCCAGTCCGAGCGCGAGCGCCTGCCAGCCGCGGTCGAGCGCGGCCCACCGGTCGACGAGCGACGAGCCGGTGTCGCGGGTGGGCTCCGCGTCGGGCGCCCGATCGTCGTCGACCGCTTCGCCGCCGGCGTCCGGTGCCATACCCGCCGGTCTGCGGGCACGATACTTATAAGAACGGACTCGGGCGGAAGGCGAACACCGTCGCCGACGGCGTCAGCGGGGAGCGCACGCGAACGGCCCGACTTGCGTCGTCGCCGAGGCGACCGGCATCGGTCGAAGCGCCGACGTTATCGGCCGGGGGCGTTCCCCGCGGCCTCGTTCGCTCGCTCGGCCGCGTCGCCGCCGGGCGTCATGCCGCTGATCGTCTCGCCGATCCCGCCGGCCGCGTCGCCGAACGTCTCACCGACGTGAGCGAGTATCTCCTGTACGAACGCGGGGGCCTGCGAGGCGACGTCAGACGGCGGGCCGGCCTGCAGAGCCACCGTCGCCGCGTCGGTTGCGAGCGTTACCGTCGTGAGCGGATCCGTTTCGAGCATTACGACTCGGCGTAACGGGTGAGTGCCTAAAAGGGTCGAAGGCGCTCCAGCCGGTTTGGGCGCGATTTCAGCCGAGTTAATCCGGTCGGAGGCGGCTCAACGCGAATGACGGCGTCGCGTCGACAACGAGGGGCGTCCGGGGGCGTCGGTGGCGTCGATTCCGCGCGGCGCGCACAGCCGATCAGTCGTCGGCTTCGGCGAGGACCGTCTCGCCGTCTGCGCGCGGGAAGTTCTCGATCGTCTCGGCGCGGAACGCCGCCTCGTCGAACTCGTAGTCCGCGTCGAAGAAGCCGAGTACCGTCCGGACGTCGGTCATCGCGTTTTTCAGCGCGGTCGACGCGCCCGGCGAGGGCGTGATGTTGAACAGGATCCCGTCGCCGGTGATCTTCGCTTCGCCCATGTCGAGCTCCTTCGATTCGGTGTCGACGATCTGGGGCCGGACCCCGCCGTACCCCTTCGCGCGCTCGATGTCGTCGACGTCGACGGTCGGAACCACCTTCTGGACGTTCGGGAGGAACGCCCGCTTCCCGACCGCGGGGATGTCGTAGACGAGGTTGCGAACGACGTACGGGAAGAGGATCCGGTCGGAGAGGATGTTGGCGTAGCTCAACACGGAGTCGGGGGCGAAGCCGAACACGTCGACGAAGTCGCTCACGGTCGAGAGGCGGCCGCGCTCGAGCGCGGGCACGAGCTTCGCCGTCGGCCCGAATCGGGTGACGCTCTCGTCGTGGACGTCGGCGTCGCCGTGGACCGCGGCGAACGGGAGCTTCTTCATCTGGAGCGTGTACACCTTCCCGTTCAGCAGGTCGTCGGTGAGGAAGAAGCTCCCCGCGACTGGCAGCAGCGACAGCTTCTCGCCGTACCCCATCTGCTTGGCGAACTGGAGGCTGTGTGAGCCCGCGGCGACGACGACTGCGTCGGCCTCGAAGTCGCCGTCGTCGGTCTCGACCGCGAACCCGTCGCCGGTCTCGTCGACGTTCGTCACGCTCGTCCCGAGGTGAACGCCGACGCCCGCCTCCGCGCGGGCCGCGTCGACGAACGACTTCGCGACCGCGCCGTAGTCGACGACGTAGCCGTCCGGCGTCTGCAGCGCCTTCAGCGAGGTGTCTGGATCGCGGCCCTCGACGACCTTCGGTTCGAGCGCCTCGATCTCCTCGCGACCGATCTCCCGCAGCTTCGGGAAGAGGTCTCCGAACCCCTCGTCGTGGTAGCGCTGCTCCAGCTTCTCGGCCTCCTCGTCGCCGACGCCGAGCACCATCTTGCTCCGCTTGCTGTGCAGCTCCCGGTCCGGATCAGTTCCCTCGAGGTAGCCGGCGAGCAGCTCCGCGCCCTCCTTGACCGCCTCGGCCTTCTCGAGGGTGTAGTTCGTCTCGATGTCTCCGAAGTGGAGCGTCTGTGAGTTGTTCGTCCGATGGGAGTTGATCGCCGCGATCTCGCGTTCCTTCTCGATCAGCGTGACGTCGTCGACGTCGGTGAACTTCGCGACCGTGTACAGTAGCGACGCCCCGCTGATTCCGCCGCCGACGATGATCAAATCAGTGTGTTCGGACATGCGTGATGAAGACTCTCGATCTTCGGAACGCGCTTGCCCGTTAACGTTCTTACTATCTTTCCCGCCGATCGGGCGGTAGAAAGCCTACAGTCGTCGTTTTTCTATTCGACAGTCGTCGAGCTTCGTCGGTCGATTCGGCGAGCGCTCCCGCGAACGAGCGGCCTGGGCTCACTCTCGTGACCGCTCGCTCAGGTACCGCGCTCGGATCCGTTCGAACAGCTCTCTACCGGCGTCGGTCCGGAGCCGCGCCTCGGTCGTCGCGAAGAACTCGTCGAGCGCGTCGTACTCGCGGAACGCGTCCGGATCGCCGTCGGCCGGGTCGTACCTGTCGTCCCGCTCGTAGACGACGGCCTGCACGCAGGTGTCGAGCAGGTCACACTCCTTGACGAGCACCGCCTCCGGC
>CAZNOA010000136.1:0-4265 GCA_964574565.1 uncultured Halobellus sp.
TACTCGACTCGTTCCCGCTTCAATCACTCATAATCCTCGGCAACAACGTCTCTCGCTAGCGTCTAAACACGGCCCGCGCCCTGTATTCAGCACGTCTACAAGAATGTATCATCGATTGAGGATTTGAACAGAGCCAATATCGGTAAGTAGAATCAGTTTGGGGATGCGAAGACATCATCGAGGGATTTTCCGAACCACCACGCAACGACTCGCGGCACAATGTATCCAGTAACAACGAACGATCCGGTTGCGATCACGACCGCATCTAACGTGGTCCACTCACCGATGAGTCGAAGCACAAGATAACCCATCACTACACAGACAATCAGCCCACCAAGAATCCCCGCCACAACCGCTTCTTCCGCCGGCGACACAGGCTTGCGAGTCATAGAGGTACTTGGTGGATGTACCAGATACAGTCACGGGTCACGACGTATTCACATGGGTGCATTGTAGGAGAATCTTCGTGGGCGCGCACCGGGTGGATCTGTTTTGTCGTCCCGAAATCGATGTCGGCACCCTCAGCTAAATCCTGAGCCTTGTGATGCGCGGACGCAAGCGCCTCTAAACGCGATTTACAAATATCGACGATACCCGTCCATCGTTGATACCCATCAGACCGCTTCACCACCACACCTTTGAGGTCCCATCACACATACACACCCATCTACTTACTCCAACTAAAATTCACACATCAGACTGACATCAGTCAGTAATTACTTCTCCGTCCAGTCGACTATTACCGGAGCAAGGAACGAGCCGCGTTTAGTGGTTGCGGAGGGACGCCCGTCGCGGCCGCCCCGACGCGTCACTCTCTCCGAGCCTCAGTCGGACGCGATGACCGACTCGTCGTCGAGCGCGGGACGGCCGACCAGGCCGTCGAACGAGACCGGGCCGGGGAGCCGAACGTGAAGACGGCCGACGCCATGCCGAACAGCGCGACGTGAGCGAGGACGGGGTCGTCCCGATCTGCCGTCTCCTCGACGAGCGTGACCGGCGTGTGGATCGGACGCGACTCCGTCGCGGTCGGCCGGCGTAACGGCAGCGGGGCTAGGTGGTTCGAACGGGTGACACTCCGGATGGACCGCGGCAGAGTCGCGGTCTAACGACTCCGACCCGGTGTCACGGACCCGAACGAGTCAGTTCACGTACTGGCAGCCGATGATCGCGACGACTCCGACGAGGCTGAGAAGCGTCCATGTCGTCGCAGACGCCGCGGCGAGGGGGCCGAGACCGAGCGCTCCGACACTGACCGTGAGAAAAACGAAAGCCGCAATCGCGGGAGTAACCCACGCCCGGTCGGGGGTGCCGTTCCCTTCTTGCGTCCTGTTCCCTTCTCGCCCGTCCTCGTCGGTATTTATATACTGCAGCAGTCGCGAGGCGGACGCACGCAGCTCGACCGTCCCGCGGTTCTTGTCGTAGTCAATCACTCCGAGCGAAGCCATCTTCGGAAGGTGACACTGGTACAGCGCGATGTAGACGCGCTTCCGCTCTGTCGAGGAGAGCTGTTGGACGGTGATGTCGTTCTCCTCTGCCGCGATGTGCTCAGCGAGATCGCTCAACACCGCGTTCCCGTCGTTTTCATACAGGAATCTGGTGACTGAGCGACGACGACGGTTCTTCAGCAGATCGAACAGTTGGCTGGTGTTCAGTTCCGTCCCGTCCGCGGGGGCTGCCCTGTCAACGGCTCCGAGATCGGAGAGACGTCCGTTTTCGAACTCGGTAACAGGCCGATCTTCTGTTCGACTGTTATCTGAGTCATTATTATACAGTGACATGATCTGGCTTTCGTTTAAGAATATTTAAATCTTGGTTCGATATCAATTTATGAGAGAATCGGCAGGAGATATTTATGACTCGGTCACAGGTCTGTCAATCTCGGTGATTACGGTCAACCAAAATCAATTATTAAGATGCTAGAGGCGACGAACACCCAATTTTGTGATCGCGCGGCGGTCGCCTCGATGAGCGCTGTCGTCCGAGTTCACAGAGGAACGAGGAGGAAGCCCACGACGTCAGTCGTGGGTCACTGACGCGTCCGGTTGTACGGCCGGGGAAACGCGAAATCAAAAGCACGGGGTCGTTCCAACGACGTCGAACCGATCGGGCGGCTGCGTTCCTCGCTGGACTCCGCGAGAGGCGCGGCCGCACCGGACCGAACACCCCGGACGCACCGAACGTGCTGAGCGTACTCTCGAAGAGCGACCCGCGGACCCCGATGGTCGCAGGCGATGCGACCGGGAGTCCCGACCGGAGGTGACGCTCAGTCAGTCCCCGGAGCTCCCCTCAACGGAAGCGACGCTTGTGACCGCGAGCCCGCCCGAGATCTCCGTGTTGTGGTACGGGAAGTCGATGCCCTCGGCGTCGAAGCGGCGCTTGACAGCTTCGACGAACTGCGCACGGACCGCCGAGTAGCTGCTTTCCGAGGGGTGGATCCAGACGCGTCCCGAGAGGCTGACCGCCGAGTCGCCCAGTTCCACGAGAGGGGCCGTCGGTTCGGGAACGGCGAGGACGCCGTTAATACGCGCGCCCTCCTCCACGATGGCGTTCCGAGCTCGGGCGATGTCTTCGTCGTATTCGACGCCGAACCCGACCGACACCCGGCGTCGGTCGTTCGCCACGTTGTTGATCACTGTCGCGTTCGCGAGGTCGCTGTTCGGCACCGTCATCAGTTGATTGTCGAGCGTGTCGAGTTTCGTTACCCGCAGGTGGATCTCGCGGACCACGCCGTCGTTCCCGTCCCACTCGATCCAATCGCCGACCGTGAACGTCTTGTCCTTGATGACGAACACGCCGGCGACGAAGTTCGCGATGAGGTCCTGTGCGGCGAAGCCGACCGCGAGCGTGAGTGCACCGCCCAACGTGGCGAACGCGGCGAGAACGCTCCCGAATCCGGCAATCGCCGCCGCCAGCGCGGCCGCGAAGACGGTCATCACCCCGACGGTCATACTCACAGCGAACCCGACGATCGTCTCGTCGAAGTCCCGACGTTTGAGGCTGCTCTCGACCGCTCGAGTGACGACGGACCGTCCGAGTCGGTACACAACGAGAAACACGACGACGAACAGCAGCGTCGTCACTATCGCGTTCGTGAGTCCCGGAATATACCGCTGTAGGTCGATTGAGACCGCTTGTTGTATCAGTGCCATCGCTACGTTCCGATCGTATCGATCGCACTCTGTTATTTGCCCGTTGACCGGCCGCTTTTGTGGGCTTACGCGGGGATCGGCGCAGATCAAACCGACTCGTGACCGGTGCGCGATGATTCTGTAGCATCGTAGTCAGAAAGCGTGTGTTACTGCACGTTATTTCCATGTTATTCAGTCGAAAACTGGCGTCCCTCGTGGTGACGCCACATAGGTTACCTCGGGTTCAGCCAACCTGTTCAATTCAGATCACTTACCGAAGTAATATTACTTCTAGCGAGGTGTGAACTGAAATGAACGATATCTAGTATTTTTTATGTGAACTGTCGTATAATGTCACGTGAGCTCAACTAACTCTGTCGGAGCCGAATCGAGCCGCACCGGGAGCCGCACCGCTGCGGTGGCCGGAACGATCCTCGCAGTGCTCGGGGTCCTCGCGATGATATTTCCGTTCGTCACGGGGCTTTCGCTGTCCGTTTTAGTCGGCGGACTCCTGGTCGCCGGCGCGATCGTGCACGTTCTGCACGCCTTCTCCGCGGGAGCGTTCAGAGACAAGCTCGGTCAAGTGATACTAGGCGGCCTCTACGGCGTCGCCGGAATCGTGTTCATCACGAACCCTGTCTTCGGGCTGTTGACATTAACCCTCCTAGCCGTCGGGTTCTTCGTCGTCGACGGCATCGTCGAGGTGGCGTGGGGGATCCGAAGTCGCGGACAGCCGGGAGCCGTGTGGCTGCTCGCCAGCGGGAGCGTTTCGTTCCTGCTCGGCGGTCTCCTCTGGCTCGGGTTCCCGAGCGACGCGGTCTGGGCCATCGGCGTGCTCTTCGGGATCAATCTGGTCGTGACCGGTGTCTCGGTGATCCTCCTCGGACGGGGGAGCCGTGGCTCATTCGCACAACGCACTGCCCGGGGGAGTCAGGGATGAAGTCGTCGATCAGTACGGTCCACATCGAACGCTTCGAGGAGCAACCCCAAGCATGAGTCAGCAACTACCCGAGGAGTGGTTTCTCAAGGACACGCGGATCAACGCAGCCATCACGTGGGTGCTCGTCGGCGCGCTCGTCATCGTCGCGATAAGCGCGTTTCTGGAGCTCCTGTTCGCTCGGATGGCGCTCGCTGTCG
>CAZNOA010000137.1:0-4220 GCA_964574565.1 uncultured Halobellus sp.
ACGCCGAAGAGGACACAGAAGGCGAGGACGGTCTTCGGGTCCATCGAGATCGCGTTCCGGTCCTGCGCGTCGAAGTAGCGGACGAGTCCCGCGCTGGACATCAGTCCGCCGGAGTTGGAGCCACTGCTCATACTCGCCGATGGGGCACGCGGCGTTCTAAACGTTTCGGGTCCGTCCCGCGTCGCCGTCTCCGGATCACACCCCTCCGTGGATGCGGCTCACTCTCGCGGGTGTGGCTCCGTCCGGGTGTCGTGGTTCGGTCTTGCGGTTGTGACTTCGTCACGCGATCGTGATCCCGCTCGCCGAACCCGATCTCCCCCGACGCGCACACGAGTGGGAAACCCTTATGCGCCGGCCGACGGTAGGCTACGCCGGATAATGACTGTTCGATTGCTGGATTTCTACGCCGACTGGTGCGGCCCGTGCAAGACGCAGGACCCGATCTTAGCGGAGATCGAAGCAGACCTCGGCGACGCCTTCGAGCTGCAGAAGGTGAACGTCGACGAGGAGCAGGACGTCGCCAACCAGTATCAGGTACGGTCGCTGCCGACGCTCATCGTCGAGAACGATGAGGGGGTCGTCGACCGGTTCGTCGGTGTCACCCAGCGCGAGGACATCGAGGCGGCACTCGCGGAAGCCGGCGCGTAGCGACCCGTCACGGCGGCGTCCCGTCCCGTCGCGTCTCGCAACCTTTTACAGCGTCGCCCGTGCAGTAGCCGTATGGCCAGTTTCGACGCCGCGGAACGCCGCAACCTCGACCGACAGATCTGCATGCGCTGTAACGCCCGCAACGCGCCGGACGCCAGGCGCTGCCGCAAATGCGGCTACAAGAACCTCCGTCCGAAGGCGAAGGAACGCCGCGCGACGTAAGCGACTGCGTCCTCTTCTGGACTCCTCCGGGGGCTTCTGTCCCCCCGAGACTTCTCGCGTGTCCGAGAGCGGCCGCGCCGCCCCGACTCCTCGGAGCGTCTCACCCCTCGGGGTACTTCGGTTCGCGACGCTCCGCGCGCGCAACGGCGCGTTCGACGACCTCCCGAACCGTGTCGGGTCCCTCGGCGGCCCGGTAGACCCGGCCGTGGCCTGGATACATCGCTTCGACGCTGTCGGGTAGCCGGTCGAGCAGGGCGCGGAGGCTCTCGATCAGATCCTCGCGCGACTGCCCCGCCATGTCGGTGCGGCCGAACGAGCCGTCGTCGAAGGCGCCGTCGTTGTAGACGACGACGTCGCCGGAGTAGAGCCGCGTCTCGCCGACGAGGGAGACGTGATCGTCGGCGTGACCGGGCGTGTGAACGACCTCGCAGGCCTCGTCGCCGACGAGGATCTCGTCGCCGTCGACCAGCGCGACGTCCCGGCGCGGATGCGACGCGTGAGCGTACAGGGTCGCGTCGAACCGGTCGAGCACCGCGTCGAGTTCGCCGACGTGATCGTGGTGTTGGTGGGTCAAAACGACCCGGTCGAGCCCGTCGATCCCGGCGTCGTCGAGCGCCCCGGCGATGACGTCGTCGACGCCCGGCATCGTGCCGGCGTCGACGAGCGTCGGGGCGTCGCCGGGGGCGAGGTACGCGTTACAGGTGAACTCCTCCGCGTCGGCGGTGACGGTGATCGGCTCCATACGGACACCAGACGGTCCATGAGATAAAAACGTGCAGTCCCCGCCGAGCGCCTCTCGGCGCGCGGTCCCCGCCGATTCCCTCCCGATCCGACGCGGGGTGGATCTCGACCGGGGATTTATCCCTCGCAGCCTGTTAGTCGTACACACATATGGGCTTCGGAAGCTACGATGAATCCGAACAGGAGAATCAGGACCTGGACGCGGATTTCGACGACGAGGACGGAGTCCGCGCCGCCGAGGAGGTCCACGAGGGCTCGGTCGATTACGAGCCGGGCGCGTCCAACGACGAGCTCCTCGACCGACTGCAGGAGATAAAGTCCGAGGAGACGTAACACGGTGGGGCCGCCGAGCCGAACGCTCGGGCTCGCGTTTTCTGACGGCGACCGTACCAGCCGCGTAGCCGGCGCCGTCGTCACCGCGGACGGCGTCCTCGACGGGCTTGACTTCGATCGGTGTACCGTCGGCGGCACCGACGCCACCGACGCGATCGTCGACCTCTGGGGGGCGCTCGACCGCGAAGACGTCCGTCACGTCGCCTGCGCGGGCGTCGCTCCCGCGTGGTTCAACCTCATCGACCTCCGGCGACTGCACGAGGCCGTCGACCGGCCGGTGTACGCGGTGAGCTACGAGGCGAGCCCCGGGCTCGAACCGGCGCTGCGCGAGGCGTTCGACGACGACGCGCTCGCCGACCGGCTCGATATCTATCGGTCGCTGCCCCCACGGGTCCGCGCGGGCGACGCCGGAATCGCCGCCGGCAGCGACGGTGACGCCTCTCGCGGTACCAACGGCGACCGCGGCTCCGGCCCCCTGTTCGTCCGGGCGGTCGGACTCGACGACGACCGCGCAGTCGCCGCGGTTCGCGGGCTCGTTCGCGACGGGTTCCGACGCCCGGAGCCGCTCCGGATCGCTGCCGTGGCGGCGAGCGCCCACCGAGAGGCCGTCGAGTCGGAGTCGTGAGCGCGACGGCGGCGACGTCGGCTTAGCGACCGATTCGACGGCCGCTTCGTGGTCACGTCGGGGTAGCGTCCGCGCCGGATATATGCCGTCGCGCGCCGACGGGTCGACCATGCCAGCCATCACCGTTCGCGACCGCGACCGCCTCGCTCGGACGCCTGCACACGCGGTCGCGCTGGACTGTCTCGCGGCCGGAATCGAGGCGGCGCTTCCCGAGCGGCTCGTCCCCGACGCGCTGTCGGTCGACGACTCCACCGGCGCGCTCCGCGTCGAGGGGGTCGACGGAGCGGTCGGCGAGTACCTCCTCCGCGAGTACGACCGGGTGTTCCTCGTCGGCGCGGGCAAGGCGGCCGCGGGGACCGCCGTCGCCCTCGTCGACGTGTTGGGGGACGCCCGCGCGATCGACGCGGGCGTCGTCGTCACCGACGAACCGACGGCGTCGCCGTCTCCGGGCCCGGTCGAGGTCCTCCCGGGTGACCACCCGCTTCCGAGCGAGCGCGGTGCCGAGAGCGCGCGACGCGTCCTCGAACTGGCCGAGCGCGCGGGCCCGAACGACCTCCTGGTCACCGTCATCACCGGCGGCGGAAGCGCGCTCCTCGCGGCGCCCGCCGACCCGCTCTCGGTCGACGACCTCCGCGCGGTCACGACCGAACTGCTCGCCTGCGGCGCGTCGATAGCCGAGATCAACGCGGTTCGAAAGCACTGCTCGGCGGTGAAAGGCGGTCGTCTCGCGCGTGCCGCGGCCCCGTCGACCGTTCTCACGCTCGCGATCAGCGACGTGATCGGCGATCCGCTCGACACGATCGCGAGCGGACCGACGGTCCCCGACCCCTCGACGTACGCGGACGCGCTGGCGGTGCTCGACCGGTACGACCTCGAGGTTCCCCGGGCGGTGCGCGGACGTCTCCGCGCGGGTGCGGTCGGCGCGCTGGACGAGACCCCCGCCGCGGGCGATCCGGCGTTTGACCGGGCGACGGCGTTCGTCGTCGGAAACGGCCGGACCGCCCTCGACGCCGCCGCCGGCGCCGCGGCGGACCGCGGCTACGAGCCGGTCGTGCTCGCCGCCGGGGTTCGGGGGGAGTCGCGAGCGGCGGCGACGACCCACGCCGCGATAGCCGAGGAGTGCGCGCTCCGCGGGTCGCCGGCGACGCCGCCCGCCGTGCTGCTCTCGGGCGGCGAGACGACCGTGACGCTCGGCGACGACTCCGGGAGGGGCGGGCCGAACGCCGAGTTCGCCGCGAGCGCCGGACTGGCCCTCGCGGAGGGGCCGCTCGGTTCGGACGGTGGGGACCGGGACGACGGTCCGGTCGGTTCCGGAATCGTCGTCGCGAGCGCCGACACCGACGGGATCGACGGCCCCACGGACGCCGCCGGCGCCATCGCGGACGCAATGACGCTCGACCCCGACACCGCCCGCGACGCGCTCGACGCCCACGACGTGTATCACGCGTTCGACGATGCCGAGGCGCTCCTGCGGACCGGCCCGACCGGGACGAACGTCAACGATCTCCGGGTGATCGTCGTGCCGGGTGACGAGGCGTGAGAGCGGACCGGACGCACTTATACCGGTCCCGTCCGGATCGGAACGCATGAGCGAGAACGGGGACGCGCTCGGCGACGGCGGGGTCGACGACGGTCGGGCGACTGACGGCGG
>CAZNOA010000138.1:0-4218 GCA_964574565.1 uncultured Halobellus sp.
CCGGCCTTTACGACGCGATCGGCGGCCTCGTCGGCGTGAGCTGGCAGGTGGTCGGGCTCGTGATCGCCGCGGGGTTCCTCGTCGGCGCGACGTTCCTCGTCGAGTACGACACCGAGGAGCTCTACTTCGTCGTGTGGGCGGCGTTCATCGCGAGCGCCGCGTTCACCCAGGTCCGCTTCAACTACTACCTCGCGGTGATCGTCGCGATCGGCGCGGCGTACTTCCTCCAGCTCGCGCTCAACGTCCTCTCGTTACCCTCTCTCTCGAACGCCCGCGACGTCGAGGGGTGGCAGGCGATGGGCGCGCTCGCCGTGATCCTCGTCATTCTCGTTCCGCTCGTGTTCATGACCGGCCCGGTCTGGGCCGCGGGCGCACAGACGGGCCCCGGCGACGTCGTCCAGTGGGACGAGAGCCTCCAGTGGATGAACGACGAGACGCCCCATCCGGGCGAGCTCGAGGGCGCGGACAATCCGATGGAGATCTACGGCACCTACGAGCGCCCCGCTGACGACGACTTCGACTACCCCGAGGGCGCGTACGGCGTGCAGTCGTGGTGGGACTACGGCCACTGGATCACCACGCGCGCCGAGCGCATCCCGAACGCCAACCCGTTCCAACAGAACGCGGGCGAGGCGGCCGACTACCTGCTCGCACCCACTGAGGACGACGCCCGCGACGTCCTCGCCGCCCAGAGCGACGAGGGCGAGGACACCCGCTACGTGATGGTCGACTGGCAGATGGCGTCGCCGAACTCCAAGTTCAACGCGCCGGTCACCTTCTACTCCGGCGACGAGACCCGCGACGACTTCAACCGCGTCATCTATCAGGAGACGGAGCGGGGCGGCTTCCAGACGGTGACGCAGGTGAACACCCAGCGCTACCACGAGAGCCAGATGATCCGCCTGTACGAACACTACGGCAGCGCGGTCGACCCCGAGCCGGTCGTCGTCGACTGGGAGCCCCAGACCGCACAGACCGCCACCGGCGAGCAGATCGAGATCGACGTGGTGCCGCCGAACCCCAGCGACCTCGTCCAGCAGTTCGACAACATGTCCGAGGCCCGCGCGTACGTGGAGGAGAACCCCGGCTCGCAGATCGGCGGCGTCGGCGGCCTCCCCGAGGAGCGCGTCGACGCCCTCGAGGGCTACCGGCTCGTCCACGCCACCGAGGCGCAGGGGCAGTCGCCCTCCGCGCTCCAGGCCCAGCTCCTCCAGCAGCTCGGCCTCGACGTCGAGAGCATCCTCGGTGAATCCGCGCTGGCGGCGTTCCAGGACGACTTCGTGAAGACGTTCGAGCGCGTCCCCGGCGCGACCGTCGAGGGCTCGGGCGCAGCGCCCGGCGAGGAGGTCGAAGCGACCGTCGAGATGGAGAAACCGAACGGCCAGACGTTCGAGTACACGCAGTACGCCGAGGCCGACGCGAACGGCGAGTTCGAACTGCATCTCCCGTACTCGACGACCGGCTACGACGAGTTCGGCCCCGACGACGGGTACACGAACACGAGCGTTCGCGCGACGGGTACCTACGAGGTCACGACCGAACCCGTCACCGACGACGACCTCACCACGACACAGCGGGTCGGCGAACTCACGGTCACCGAAGGCCAGGTGATCGGCGAGGACGACACCACGCCGACCGTCGAGCTCGACGAGGAGGTCATCGACTGCCCGGCGGGCGACCCCGACTGTCCGATCGACGAGGACGAGGAGAACGGCGCCGGTGACAGCGGCGACGAGACGGACGAGACCGACGACAGCGCGTCCATCGCCGACGCCGACCCGATCGTCGCGACCACCGCCACGACGCCGCTCGTGAGCGCCTGACGCTTCGACCCGCATGCGTGACCTCCGGAGCTGGGTGGCCCTGTATCTGAAGGGGATCGCGATGGGGACCGCGGACGCGGTCCCCGGCGTCTCCGGCGGCACCATCGCGCTCATCGTCGGCATCTACGAGCGGCTCATCGCCGCCGTCACCGCGATCGACCCCGAGCGCATCCGCCGCGTCCTCGCGGGCGTCCGTCCTCGAAACATTCCCGACGCCCGCGCCGCGTTTCACGAGATCGACGGGGCCTTCCTCCTCGTGCTCGTCGCGGGGATCGGCACCGCCGTGATCGCGGTGTTGAGCGGCGTCGACTACTTGCTCGGTACCCGTCCGGTCGCGACGTACGGCTTCTTCTTCGGGCTGATCGCCGCGAGCGCGGCGGTCCTCCTCGGCGACGTCGAGCTCGACACCCCTCGCCGAAAGGGGGCCGCGGTCGGCGGCTTCCTGCTCGCGTTTCTCGCCTCCGGCTACGCCTCGACGGCGCTCGGCAGCCCGCTGCCCGTCGTCTTCCTCGCGGGTGCGGTCGCCGTCAGCGCGATGATCCTCCCCGGGGTCTCCGGCTCGCTTTTGTTGATCGTGCTCGGCCAGTACGACTACATGGCCGGCGCGGTCCGCGAGTTCGTCGGCGGGCTCGCCGGGCTCGCGTTCGGGAACGGCTCCGAGACGCTCGTCACGACAGGGCCGCCCGTGGTGACGTTTCTCGTCGGCGGCGTCGTCGGCGTGTTCACGATCGCACACGCGGTCAAATACGCGCTCGCCAGAGCCCGCGCCGCGACGTTCGCCTTCCTCGTCAGTCTGATCGTCGGGGCGCTGCGGGCCCCGCTCGCCGAGGTGTCGCTCCGCCTCGCCGAGAGCGGCGAAACGTGGCAGGCGGCCGCGCCGCGGTTCGCGCTCGCGGCTGTCGGTGGCGCGGCCGTCGTGCTCGTGTTGAATCGGTACTCGGGCGCGATCGAGTACTGATTGCGCGGGCCTCCAGTTCTCGCTCAGATGCCGTGCTGTCACCGATTCGGACGCCGACGCTGCGCCGACTCGGAGTAGATTTCGGCTCCCGACCCGGTCCCGCCGACGGCCCAACGCTATTGGGCCACGCCCGTCAACGTGACCTGTGACAACCACGAACCGCGAGTGGGTCCTCGCTGAGCGCCCACAGGGCGAGCCGGATCTGGACTGTTTCGAACTGCGAGAGGCGGCGACCCCGACGCCGGATTCGAGCGAGGTCCTCGTGCGAACGCGATTCCTCTCGGTCGACCCGTACATGCGCGGACGAATGCGCGAGGGCGAGTCGTACGCCGACCCGTGGGCCGTCGGCGACGCGCTCCGCGGCGGCGTCGTCGGCGAGGTCGCCGAGAGCACCGTCGAGGAATACGACGCGGGCGACCTCGTCACGGGCGAGGGGGTGTGGGGCGACTACGCGCTCCTCGACGCCGACGACGTCGCGCCGGTCGACCCCGCGGTCGCCGCCCCGGAAGCGTACCTCGGAGTGCTCGGGATGCCCGGGCGAACCGCCTACTTCGGACTGCTGGAGGTCGCCGAGCCCAAACCCGGCGACACGGTCGTCGTCTCCGGTGCAGCCGGCGCGGTCGGCTCCGTCGTCGGTCAGATCGCGAAGCGTGCCGGCTGCCGCGTCGTCGGCTTCGCAGGCACCGACGAGAAGACCGCGTGGCTCACCGACGAACTGGGCTTCGACGCCGCGATCAACTACCGGTCGACCGACGACTACCGCGCAGCCCTCGACGAGGCCGCCGCCGACGGCGTCGACGTCTACTTCGATAACGTCGGCGGCCCCGTCACGGACGCGGTGTTCACGAGGCTGAACCTCGACGCGCGAGTCGCCGTCTGCGGACAGATCGCCCACTACAACGCTGAGGAAACGCCGACCGGACCGCGGAAGCTACCGCAGCTGATCGCGCCGCGAGCGCGGGTCGAGGGGCTCCTCGTCAGCGACTTCGCGACACGGTTCGGCGAGGCGGCGGAGCGACTCGGGGCGTGGGTCGCGAGCGGTGAGATCGACCATCGCGAGACCGTCGTGGAGGGGTTGGAGAACGCCCCGGACGCCTTCCTCGGACTCTTCGCCGGCGACAACGTCGGGAAACAGGTCGTCCGGGTGAGCGAGGGGTCGACGGCCGGGGAGTAGCGCGTCACTGGGCGGCTCGGCAGCGGCCGTCACGAACAGGCCAACGCGTACCGGCCGGCACGGACGGCCCGACACACGCACAGGAACCGGCACCGGCGAGTGGTGGAGACAGATCGGCACGCTCGTCGGACGACGGTCCGGCGTCGGTGTCAGTCTCGGGGTCGCCGGTACCGCTATCTCCGCCGGGTACATATCAATCAGTATGAACAAATTGCGATGGATCGCGGTCGCGCTCGTCGGGGTCGTTATCGTCGTCGCCGGCG
>CAZNOA010000139.1:0-4213 GCA_964574565.1 uncultured Halobellus sp.
TCGACGGCGTCGCGGACCTCGGCGACGCGGCGGTCGTCCACGGCGACGCCGACCGGCGGCGCGAGGTCCTGGCGGATCCCGCGCTCGGCGTCGGGGGTGTCCTCGGGCTCGCGCTGGTGATCCTCGGGCTCGCGACCGCGGCGACGGTGATCGCGGACATGGCACGCCTCTCCGTCGTCGACGCGGTCGTGCTCGTCGTCGTCGCCGAGGTGGGCGCGAAGGCCGCGATGGCGACGCTCGTCTGCGTCGGCGACGCCGCACACGAGGGGCTCGGCTCCGCGCTGACGGAGCCGGCGGGTCCGGGCGCCCTCGTCGCCGTCGCGCTCGCGACCGGGCCCGCGTTGCTGCTCGGCTGGCTGGCCGCCCGCCCCGACGCCGTCGTCTTCGTCGCCGCGGTCCTCGTCGCCGCGGCGGGCGTCGCCGCCCTCGCGCTCGCGTGGGCCACCGCCCGTCTCGGCGGGGTCTCCGGCGACGTGCTCGGCGCGACGAACGAGATTGCGCGGGTCGCCGCGCTGCACGCGGGGGTGATCGCGTGGACGCTCTCCTGATGTGCGGCGGTCGCGGCACTCGCCTCGGCGGCGCCACGGAAAAGCCGCTGGTCCCGATCCGCGGCAGAGCGATGGTCGACCGCGTGATCGACGCCGCGACCGACGCGAGCCGGATCGGAACCGTCCACGCGGTCGTCTCCCCGCACGCGAGCGAGACGCGGGCGCACCTCGCCGAGCGCCGTCCGGCCGTTCGGATAGTCGACGCGCCGGGCGACGGCTACGTCTCGGACCTGCAGTACGCGCTGGACGCGGTCGGCACTGGCGGGTCAGATCCCCCTCGCCTGACCCTCGCCGCCGATCTCCCGCTCGTCGACGGGGAGGCGGTGGACGCGGTCGTCGAGGCGGCCCGCGCCGCCGACGCGGCGTCGCTCACCGTCTGTGTCCCGGCGGAACGGAAGCGCGAACTCGGCGTCAGTGCCGACACGGCCACGGAACTCGACGGGCGCGACGTCGTGCCCGCCGGGGTCAACGTCGTCGGCGGGACCGGGGACGGAACCGACGCCGGAAGCGAAGGCGACGCCGACGGCGACGAAGCGGGCGCCGTCCACCTCACCGACGACGCGCGCCTCGCCGTCAACGTCAACTACCCGTCGGACGCACTGATCGCAGAGCGACTCCTCGCGACCGACGCTCCACCCGACCAATGAACTTCGACGACGCCATCGACCTCGCCCGCGAGCCGCACGGGAGCAGCGACGACCCCGACCTGCTGGACTTCTCGGCGAACACCAACCCGGCGGTGCCGGACGGCGTCGAGCGAGTCTACCGCGAGGCGTTCGATAACGCGCGCGAGTACCCGCCCGAGCCGCCCGCGGCGTTCCGCGAGGCCGCGGCCGACTACGTCGACTGCGATCCGGAGCGCGTGATTCCGACGCCGGGGGGACTGGCCGCGATCCGCGCGACGGTCGCGCTCGCGATCGACCCCGGCGACACCGCGCTCCTTCCGGCACCGAGCTTCGGCGAGTACGCCCGCGAGGTCCGGCTCCAAGGCGGTGAGCCGGCCTTCGTCGCCTCGGATTCGGTCCTCGAGGCGGACCCGACCGACCACGCGCTCGCGGTCGTCTGTCACCCGAACAACCCGACCGGGGAGGCGTACGACCGCGACGAGTTGGAGCGGTTCGCGGCGCGGTGCCGCGACCGCGACACGCTCCTGCTCGTCGACGAGGCGTTCCTCGGATTCACCGACCGCCCCTCGCTCGCCGGCACGGACGGGGTCGTCGTCGCCCGGTCGCTCACGAAGCTGTTCGGCCTCCCCGGCATCAGGACGGGGTTCGCGGTCGCGACCGGCCGGTTCGGCGCGGCCCTCCGGAGCACGCGCCGGCCGTGGAACCTGAGCGCGCCCGCCCTCGAGACCGGTGCGTACTGCATGGAACAGGCTGCGTTCGTCCGCGAGGCGCGCGAGCGGGTCCGCACGGAGCGGGCGCGGATGCGCGAAGCGCTCGCCGGGCGCTACGACGTGTGCCCCTCCGACGCCCCGTTCCTGCTCGTCGACGTCGGCGGATCGGGGCGGTCGGTCGACGAAACCGTCGCCGACGCACGCGACCGGGGCGTCGCGGTCCGGGATGCCACGACCTTCCGCGGGCTCGAATCGCACGTCCGGGTCGCGGTGCGCCGTCCCGCCGAGAACGACCGCCTGCTGGCCGCGCTGGGGGTACGAGGGGATGTCTGAACAGGGGATCTTCGAGGCGACCGTCAGCGAGGGGGTTCTGCGGCTCCGCCGCCCCGACACCCGCTGGCTCTCGACCGGCTGGGACGGCGGCCGCTCGCGGGGGGACGCCGTCTACAACGTCTCGGTGCCGGAGGGGTTCGACCGGACCGATCTGGGGGCGTACCGCGACGAGCGGCTGGCCCGGGCGGGGTTCGACTCGCCGGCCGAGCCCGCGGTCCCCCCCGCCCTCTTCACCGGCGTCTCGATGGAGCACGCCCGCGGCGCGCGGCGCGGACCGGTCGTCGCGTACGCGACGGTCGGCCTGTCGAACCCGGCGATGCTCCCGACGGAGCCCGCGGTCGAACCCCCCGGCGAAGCGTCCGATGAGCCGTCGAGAGACACCGAAACGACGACCGGGGCGTCTCCGCGACACCGGCCCGGCACGGTCAACCTGATCGTCGGAACGACCCGCCGGCTCGCGGCCGGCGCGCGGGCGAACCTCGTCGCCGTCGCGGCCGAGGCGAAGGCGGTGACGCTGTTAGCGACGGCGGGTGTGCCCGGAACGACGAGCGACGCGGTCGTCGTCGCCGACGACCCGGCCGGGGAGCCGGCGGCGTTCTCCGGGAGCGCGACGCCGGTCGGCGCGGCGACTCGCGTCTGCGTCCGGGACGCGATTCGAGCGAGCCTGCGATCGCGGTATCCGGACAACGACTTGCCCGGTCCGGCGGCCGACGCCGAACACGGCGTCGTCGCCGACGAGCGGGCGGAGGTTTTCGATCCATGACGAACAACGACACCGACAGCGACGGAGCGAGCAACGAGAAATCGACCGATACCGACGGAGCGTCGACCGACACCGACGCGCGAGCGCGCACCCCCGGCGGGGGTACCTCGCCGGAGCCGAAGCCGATCGAGCCGGCGGCCCCCGAGGAATTCGGGCTCGTTCAGGCGTGGTGGGGCGACGGGAAGGGGAAGACGACCGCGGCGATGGGGATGGGCTTTCGGGCCGCCGGCCACGGCTACCGCGTCCACATGCTCCAGTTCATGAAGGGGGGCGCCGACAGCGTCGACGCGGTGCGCGGCGAGTACAACGCGATCGACGCGATGCCCGGGTTCAGCTACGAGAACGCCGGCCACTACGGATGGCACGGCCTGCTCGACGGCTCCGCCGACGACGAGCACGAGGCGCAGGCGACGGCCGCCTTCGAGCGCGCCGAGGAACTCGTCGCGGGGGCCGCGGCGGCGGAACTGACCGAACCCCTCCCGCTCGACGGCGACCCCGACGATGGGGTCCACATGCTCGTCCTCGACGAGCTGTTGTACGCGGCCGACCGCGGGCTCGTCGAGCCGGACGCTGTCGTCGAGCTGGCGGAGTCGAAACCCGACGACCTCGAACTCGTGCTCACCGGCAGCCACGCCGAACCCGACTACCTCGACGGGATCGCCGACCTGATCACGAACGTCCGGAAGGTGGCGCACCCGTTCGACGCGGGCCACCGCGCCCGGCAGGGGACGGAGTACTAAACTAATGCCCCGGAGGACGCGTCCGTGACCGAAACCGTCCTGATCGCCGGCACCGCGAGCCACGCCGGCAAGAGCACGCTGGCCGCGGGGCTTTGCCGGCTGCTCGCCGACCGAGGCGTGTCGGTCGCGCCGTACAAGGCGCAGAACATGAGCAACAACGCCCGCGTCGCGCTCACGCCGGGCGGCGGCTGGGGCGAGATCGGCGTCTCCCAGTACGTTCAGGCCCGGGCGGCGAGGGTGCCGGCGACGACGGCGATGAACCCCGTCCTGCTCAAACCCCGCGGCGACGGCGAGAGCCAGTTGGTCGTCGACGGCGAGGCGGTCGCCAACGCCGCCGCGGGCGACTACTACGCGTCCCACTGGGAGGACGCTCGGTCCGCCGCGGTCGCGGCCCACCGCCGGCTCGCGGCCGACCACGACGTGATCGTCGCGGAGGGCGCGGGGAGCATCGCCGAGATCAACCTCCACGACCGCGACCTCGCGAACGTCGAGT
>CAZNOA010000140.1:0-4198 GCA_964574565.1 uncultured Halobellus sp.
CGAACATCACGCTCAACCCGCTCGAACCCGCACAGACGATGACGGCGTACATGGTCCAGATCGGTATCAGCGACGTCTCGATCGGATCGATCGGGTATCAGAGCCTGTTCGCGGTCGGGCTGCTCTTGTTCGTCATGACACTCGCGATGAACCTGTTGAGCCTGTGGATCAAAGGGCGGTATCAGGAGGGGTACCAATGAGCGAGCGACCGCGGTCCGACGAGACAGAATCGACTGCAGCGAGAGGCGACGGCGGCCAGCAGGCAGACCCCTTCGCGAACGTCGGCGGCAACATCGAACGGAAACAGCGGGTCGGCCGCGTCTTCGTCGCCGTCTGCGGGGCGTCGACGCTCGTGGGGATCGTCGCGCTGGTCGCGCTGCTCGGCGACGTGATCTACGGTGCGTGGGGGTGGGTGACTCTCGACTTCCTCACGTACCCGCCCTCGCGGTTCATCGAGAACTACTACCCCGACGGCCGGGGCGCGGGCATCTACCCGGCGCTCGTCGGCTCGATCCTCCTCATCGCGCTGACCGCTGTGTTCACCATGCTGATCGGCGTCGGCGCGGCGGTCTACTTAGAGGAGTACGCGACCGAGAGCCGGTTCAAGAGCTTCGTCGAGGCCAACATCTCCAATCTCGCGGGGGTCCCCTCGATCGTGTACGGGCTCCTCGGCCTCGCGGTGTTCGTCCGCTTCGCGAGTCTCGGGGAGAGTCTCCTCGCCGGCGCGCTCACTCTCACGCTGCTTATTCTCCCCATCGTCATCGTCTCCTCACAGGAGGCGCTGCGCAGCGTGCCGGACTCGCAGCGACACGCCGCCTACGGCGTCGGCGCGACCGACTGGGAGGTCGTCCGCGACGTGGTGCTTCCGGCGGCCCTCCCCGGGATCATGACGGGGACGATCCTCTCGTTGTCGCGAGCGATCGGCGAGACCGCACCCCTGATCATGGTCGGGGCGGCGACGTCGATGTTCCGCGCGCCGATCGAGGACATCTCCGGGATCCCGGTCCCCGACCTGTTCGGGCCGTTCGCGGCGATGCCGATGCAGATCTTCGACTGGGCGCGGCTCCCCGAGGCCGACTTCCAACACGTCGCCGCGGCCGGCATCGTCGTGTTGCTCTCGATTCTCCTCCTGATGAACGCGACGGCCATCCTGATTCGGAACAAGTACGAAACCCGATAACCCATGAGCGACAGTTTCACCGAGACCGACGACGACAGCGAGGAGCGCACAGACGCCGCGATCGGCGACGAGACGGCGACGAGCGCCGACCACGATCGATCGATGGCCGAGGCGGCAGACGAACTGACGCCATCGATCCAGCAGATCCCGGACCGTGACACCGTCATCGAGGCGAAGGACCTGACCGTCCACTACAACGACGTGCAGGCGTTACAACCCGTCAACGTCCGGCTGCCCGAACAGCAGGTGACGGCGATCATCGGCCCCTCCGGCTGCGGGAAGTCGACGTTCCTCCGGTGTATCAACCGCATGAACGACATGGTCGACGCCGCTCGGATCGGCGGTGAACTGCGCTTCCGCGGGAAGAACGTCTACGACGACGACGTCGACCCCGTCGCGCTCCGACGGAAGATCGGCATGGTGTTCCAGAAGCCGAACCCGTTCCCGAAATCGATCTACGACAATGTCGCCTACGGGTTGGACATTCAGGGATATGACGGCGACGTCGACGCCCGCGTCGAGGAGGCGCTCAGAAACGCGGCGCTGTGGGACGAAGTGAAAGACCAGCTCGACTCCTCGGGACTCGATCTGTCCGGCGGCCAGCAACAGCGGCTCTGTATCGCCCGCGCGATCGCCCCGGACCCGGAGGTCATCCTGATGGACGAGCCGGCCTCCGCGCTCGACCCCGTCGCGACCGCGAAAGTCGAGGACCTCATCGATGACCTCGCGGAGCAGTACACCGTGGTCATCGTCACCCACAACATGCAACAGGCCGCCCGTATCTCGGACAAGACGGCCGTCTTCCTCACCGGCGGCCGGCTCGTCGAGTTCGGGGAGACGAACCGCATCTTCGAGAACCCGGACAACCAGCGCGTCGAAGACTACATCACTGGAAAGTTCGGATAGTCCGGACCGATCTGGCGCGGCGGTTCTCTGCCCGCTCAGCCCGAACGAGAGCGCGTTCTATCTCCGAGCGGTTAACCCCGAAAATACGTCGACCGCACCGGCCGAGTCAGACGATTTCCACCCGTGTCGATCGCTCCCATAGAGGACGAAGTTGAGAAGAGTTAAATCGGATGCTGTGTAAGCGTTGAGTACGCTCGGTTGGTGTAGTCCGGCCAATCATGTTGGCCTTTCGGCAGACGCAGCGCAACGGTGCGCTCGTTTGGAAGTCAGCCGACGACCAGGGTTCAAATCCCTGACCGAGCACTTTTCAGGAGCCCATGACGCGAGCGACGGCGCCGGCCTTTTCGAGGGGCGTCCGGGAGTGACACGGAGCGGCCTCCGAACGCGGAACCGATCGCCGTTCAGAAGGGGAAGAATCACCACGTCCGCCGACGGAGTGGGACGTATGAGCGACCCGTCCGACTCCACAGACGCCGCCGAAACCGACGACCGCCAGTTCGAGACCCGGGCGATCCACGCCGGTCAGGCGCCCGACCCCGAGACCGGCGCGCTGATGACCCCGATCCACGCGAACTCCACGTACGAACAGGACGCACCGGGGGACCACCGCGGCTACGAGTACAGCCGGACCGGAAACCCGACGCGGAGCGACCTCGAAGCCAACCTCGCCTCGCTGGAGTCGGGCAGCCACGCGCGGTGTTTCTCCTCGGGGATGGGCGCGATCAACACGGTCCTCAACCTCCTCGAGGCGGGGGACCACGTCGTCGCCGGCGACGACGTCTACGGCGGCACACACCGGATCCTCACGCAGGTGTACGACCAGTACGACCTCGACACGACGTTCGTCGACACCACTGACCACGACGCGGTCCGCGACGCGATGCGTGAAGAGACCGAACTCGTCTGGGTGGAGACGCCGACGAACCCCCTGATGAACGTCAACGACATCGCCGCGCTCGCCGACATCGCACACGCGAACGACGCGTTGTGCGCGGTCGACAACACGTTCGCGACGCCGTACCTCCAGCGGCCGTTAGAACACGGGGCGGACATCGTCTGCCAGTCGCTGACGAAGTACCTCGGCGGACACTCCGACACAATCGGCGGCGCGCTCGTCGTCGACGACCCCGACCTCGACGAGCGGATCGGCTTCTACCAGAACTCGGTCGGAGCGACGCCCGGGCCGTTCGACGCCTTCCTCGTACTCCGCGGAACGAAGACGCTCCCCGTCCGAATGGACCGCCACTGCGAGAACGCGGCCGCGCTTGCGAAGTGGTTGGAGAACCACGACGACGTCGAGCGCGTCTACTACCCCGGGTTGGAGAGTCACCCGGACCACGAGCTGGCGGCCGCACAGATGGACGACTTCGGCGGCATGCTCTCCTTCGAGTTCGACGGCAGCCTCGATCAGGCGTCGACGGTCGTGAGCGAGACCGACGTGTTCACGCTCGCGGAGTCGCTCGGCGGCGTCGAGAGCCTCATCGAGCAGCCGGCCGCGATGACACACGCCGCCATTCCCCGCGAGGAGCGGTTGGCGGCGGGACTGACGGACGGGCTCATCCGCGTCTCCGTCGGGATCGAACACGTCGACGACATGAAAGCGGACCTCCAGGCGGCGTTCGACGCGGCGCTGGAGTAGACGGGCCGGGAGCGACGACCCGCGGGAGCGAGTTCCGGCTGGGGCCTCGAAAGCCGATACCCGTCGCCAGACGGGCACCCTTTTCAGCTATCGCCGTGACTCTCCCGTCATGAGCGATCCAGACGTCGTCGTGTTGCGACAGACGATTCACGGCTCGGGCGCCGAAGAGCTGGCCGCGGCGATCCGGGGTCGACTCCCCGGCGCAACGGTCGCGTTGGCGCGAACGCCAGCCGAGGAGCGGACACTGCTCGAGACCGCGCGGATCGCGGTCGGACTAGACATCGACGAGGCCCAGTTACCGGCCGCCGAGAATCTCGAGCTGTTCGCGTGCGTCTTCGCCGGCACCGGACACCTCCCGCTTGACGCCCTCGAGGACCACGGCGTCGCCGTGACCAACGCCTCCGGCGTCCACGGGCCGAACATCTCGGAGTACGTGATCGGGGCGATGATAACCCACGCCCGGCAGTTCAACC
>CAZNOA010000141.1:0-4195 GCA_964574565.1 uncultured Halobellus sp.
GGGCGGCGAAGAAGGCGTTGACGACGCCGGTCGTCGGCGACGTCGCCAACGACAAGCTCGTCGACCTCCACACCAGCATCTTCCTGAACAAGGCCGACGAGGACCGCCGCGAGGAGCGCCGCGACCACCTCGACAGCTTCTTCGACGCGACGATGGACACGTACGTCGCCGCCCTCCAGGCCGGCTTCGCGGAGGCCGAGGCCCGCGAGATCACCCACATCCAGGCCAACTTCGACTTCTTCAACTACGGCTGGACTGAGATGATGGAGATCCCGGGCGGAGAGTTAGCGGAGCATTACCGGCGGTACGAGTCCTTCTTCGCCGAGCACGGAATCACGATCGACGACCCGCTCGGTGACTTCCGCCCGGCCGGCGGCGTCGTCGACGCGCCGGCGACACCCGAGAAGCTCGACACTCCCGAGTACGAGAACGCGCTCGCCGGGTTCGCCGACGACGTGTACGTCGAGACCGACGACGGCGAGACGGTCGTCGGCGGCGACACCGAGGAGCCCGACGAGGTCGATCCGGCCGCCGCGCCGGGGCTCGACGAGGACGAAGCGAGCGCCTGAGACGACTCCGGTCGCCGGCCGTTTCCGTCACGCTATTTATATACTGACTGTGTGAGTGGTCCGTATGAACCGCGGACAGTCGTTCCTCCTCCTGCTTATTGCGCTCGTCTCCCTGCTGACGCTGTTTATCATTCTCCCGTTCATCGAGTACGCGATCGCGGCGGCGATCCTCTCGTACGTCCTCTTCCCCTTCCACCGGCACCTGTCGGAGCGCCTCCGTATCCACCTCTCGAAGCGGCTCGGCGGGATGCTGTCGGCGATCGCTCTCATCTTCGCGACGATCGTCGCCGTCGTTCTCCCGTTGGCGTACATCACGCTGGTGTTCGTCCAGGATCTCACCGCGATCGCGGCGGGCGAGAGCGACGTCGACGTCGCCGCGATCGAGGCGCGGCTCTCTGAGCTGTTCGGTCAGGAGATCGAGATCGAGACGATGCTCGAAACGGCCGGGAACGTCCTGTTAAACGCGCTGTTCGGAGGAGTCAGCGGCATCTTCTCGGGCGCGCTGCGCGCGTCCCTCGGACTCACCCTCGCGGCGTTTCTCGTCTACTACACGCTTATCGACGGCAAGTCGTTCGTGCGCTGGCTGCGGATAACGATCCCGCTGCCGGCAGACGTCGTCGACGACCTCTTCGAGAAGATCGACGCGACGACCCGCGGGGTCGTCATCGGCCACATCTCCGTCGCGCTGTTGCAGGCGGTCATCGCCGGGTTCGGTCTCTGGGTCGCCGGGATCCCGAACGTCGTCTTCTGGACGTTCGTGATGGCCGTGTTGGCGCTGCTGCCGATCATCGGTGCGTTCCTCGTCTGGGGGCCCGCCGCGTTGTATCTCGTCGCCATCGATCAGACGACCGCGGGGATCCTGCTGGCGGTGTACGGAGTCGCCGTCGTCTCGATGGTCGACAACTACGCGCGGCCGATCGTCATCGACCAGCAGGCCCACCTCAATCCGGGGATCATCCTGCTCGGCGTCTTCGGCGGGGTCTACTCGATCGGCTTCACCGGGCTCTTCGTCGGTCCGATCGTCATCGGTGTGCTCTCCGCGACGCTGGAGACGTTCCGTGAGAAGTACGACACGATCTGAAGACGGCCCCGGCGTCCGTGGCGACCTCACGTCACCGATGTCGCGCGCGGAAGCGGACAGAGAAACGTGTCTTCCGACGGCGAGACGGATCGTCACCTCGCGACTCGAGTTTTAACCGGTTCGCCGACGTACGACTCCGTATGGACTCCGCTTTACCGGCCCGCCTCCCGGCGCGGCGAGACGCTCTCCTCATCGCGGCTGCGGCGCTCGGCGTCAACCTGATCGGCGCGACGGGCGTCCCGTTCACGGCGACCGAGAGCGCGTGGTTCACCGCGCTCGAACTCCCCGCGTACTACCCGCCGAACTGGGCGTTCGGCGTCGTCTGGCCGATCCTGTACGCGCTGATCGGCGCCGCGGCGGGGCTCGTGTATTTGACCGGACGAGACGGCACGGCGTCATCCGGGCGGGTTCGGACCGCTCTCGGCCTGTTCGCCCTGCAGCTCGCCGTCAACGTCGCGTGGTCGCCCGTCTTCTGGGGGCTCGAACGCCCCGACTTGGGGCTCGTCGTCCTCGTCGTCCTCCTCGCGCTCGTCGCCGGGACCATCGGCGCGTTCGCGCGCGTCGACCGTCGTGCCGCCCTCCTCATGATCCCGTACTTCGCGTGGGTCTGCTTCGCGACGGCGCTCAACTACGGGATCTGGGCGCTGAACTGAGCCGTCACTCACTCGCTCACGGCTCCCTCGACTGGCTGTCAGCCGTCGAGTCGACCGACCCATCGTCCAGCCGCCTCGCAACGAATCGCCGCTCCTCGGGGTCGAGGTCGCGGTCGGCGTCGAGAAACGCCCGCAGTCCGGCGCGGTAGCGGACCGCCGGATCGCTGTGAGCGGCCGGGGCGTCCGCCGGCCGCTCCAGCTCCAGCTCGGCGAGACCGGTCTGGTCGCCCGTGTACGCGAAGCCACACTTGTAGAGGGCCGCGTAGGCGAACGGGTTGTTGACCGCGATCCGCACCCGCTCGTACCCGTCGTCCGCGAGCCGCGAGACGGTCCGGTCGACGAGCCGGGGGCCGAGCCCATCGCCGCGACGCGCGGCGTGGACGGTGACGTAGCGGAGCCGGCAGCAGTCGGGATCCGTTCGATCCGGAGAGAAAGAGACGGCCGCGACCACGTCGTCGTCGAAGTCGCGCTCGTCGACGGTCGGCGGGAGGGGCCGATCCGGCGTCCACTCCGGAACCGCCGGCGATCCGTCGGGCGTTCTGAGCACCGCCTTCCCCGCCGTTCCGACGACGAACTTCCCGGCGTAGGCGAACGCCCGGTAATCGAGCCGGAGGACGGCTCCCGTTCCCGGTCCCCCGAGGAACGCGTACTCCATGACGACCGATACGGCGCCGAGACGTAAATGCACACAGGCCGGCTACGCCCGGCGCACAGGGGCCGTCACGGGCCGCAACGACACGTGTCGGCGAGCCGCCCCGCAGTGGCGCGCGCCAGTCGGCGCGCCGCGGCGAGACCACTTAAGTCGCTCCGCGGCCGAACGCGATCATGCACGGCGTCGGCGACGTTCGCTTCTTCGACCGGATGGCTCCGCTGTACGACCGCGTCATGCCGCCGGCGAAAGGGGAGACGCTGGCCGCCGGGCTCGACCACGCCACGCGGCCGATCGACCGACTGCTCGACGTCGGCGGAGGTTCGGGCCGGGCGGCGGCCGCGCTGACCGGTCCCGACGTCACCGTCGTCGATATCTCGCTCGGGATGCTCCGTCGGGCCCGCGACGCTCGGGGACTCTCCGCCGTCGCCGGCGACGCCGGTCGGCTCCCGTTTCGGAACGCGAGCGTCGACGCGGTCACGGTCGTCGACGCCTTCCATCACCTGCCGGATCACGACGCCGCGCTGCGTGAGGCGGCCCGGGTGATCGCGCCGGGCGGCGCCCTCGTGATCCGCGAGTTCGATCCCACTCATCCGCTCGGGCGCGTCCTCGTCGCCGGCGAGCACGCGATCGGAATGGCGTCTCGGTTCCACTCGCCGAGCGCGCTCGCGGGCCTGCTGGGCGACGCGGGGTTCGACCCGCGGATCACGGAGCGCGGGTTCGGCTACACGGTCGCTGGGGTGCGAAGAGCGGACTAAACCGGTCGCGGTGAATATCGGTCTCGGGGACGGGCCGTCTCGGCGCTAATCGTGGCTGTGACTGTGAGCGCCGTGTTCGTGTGCACCGCCGTCCTGACCCTGCGATTCGTCGTCGTGGGCGTGCGACTCGTCGCCCTGTTCGTGTGACTCGTCGTCGTGGGTGTGGTCCTGCCCGGCGGGGTCGGTTTCGCCGAGTACCTCGGCGCCCTCGCCGTCGATCATGTCCATGTTCTTCAGGTTGTCTCGCTCCTCGAAGTCGGCGACGGCCTCCATCACGTCCTCTTGAGTGATCGTCATTCGGTCTTCGGTGAGCGCGCCGAGGACGGCCTCTCGAAGCACCATCCGGAGGTCGGACCCGGTGAGTCCGCCCGTCTTGTCGGCCACCTCCTCGGGATCGAAGTCCGCGATCTGCATCTCGCGCGTAACGACTCGGAGGATATCCGCGCGCATGTCGCGGTCGGGTTTGGGGAAGTTGACGATCTCGT
>CAZNOA010000142.1:0-4183 GCA_964574565.1 uncultured Halobellus sp.
CCTGCGCGTCTTTGTCCTTTACGCGCTGGGCGTCGTCGCCCATGATGATCATCGGTTGACCTTGCTGCATTCGCTGACTCATACACCGCTTGATTGATTGTGATTCTATATAAATGTATCGTTGATGGCCGATCGACCGGCGGTGAGACGACCGGTATCTGCGCGAACGAAATCGACGGACTACGAGGAGTTCAACCGAATTTTATGCGAGTAGTTAGCACGAAGCGCGTTCGCGCCGAAACGCGAGTATAGGATGGGTTTATATATTATCTTGGTCGTTCCGTTGCGTCCGTCACCGTCGCTGTGGCCTGACGCGAGCAGGGTCGTCGCTGTCGGTAGTTGTCGCCCGGATCGGTCGCCACGACGCGGTCGCTATCGGACGTATCGGGTCATAGAATGCCTCCGTACGGGTGGGTCGGTGCCGACCTCACCGGTCGAGTTCGTCGACGTCGGCGAGATACTCGGAATCGATCTCGTCGAGCGACGGCTCCGGCGGCTCCTCGGGAGCGTCGAGTTCGCGCCTGTTGAGCCGACTCTCCAACTGCCGGCGCTTGTTCCGCCCCTTCCGCTCGCGGCCGGATTTCGTGTCTGGCATTGCGTGCGTGGTAACGACACACATGATAATGAATGTTGTGTCGGTGTGTGACCCCTCGGCGGCGGCGCTGACCGGTCGGGCGTGTGGTCTGACGGGCCGCTCGTCGGAGCCGAGAAGCCGGTCGCTCTCGCGCTTCGCTCACGATCGGCGTCGAAAACGAGCGCCAAGAGAGGGAGTTTGAACCCGAGACGGACGAGCTCGTTCGCTCTGCTCACTGCGCGCGGCTGAGAGGATTCGAATCCGTCGGCGCGTCGCTGTCGCGAGCCTCGCTCGTCGCCGGCGCTCCTCGTTCGTTGTTGCGACAACAAAGCGCCAGGAGAGGGATTTGAACCCCCGATCCCGGAAGGGAACACGCTTTCCAGGCGTGCGCCTTACCACTCGGCCATCCTGGCTCACTCCGAAGTAGCCCGGTGAGACTGTTAAGTCCTTCTTTTCGCCCGGAGTCGGTGTTCCGTGACGTACGCGATCGCGGCCGACGCGGCGGTGATCCCGCCCGCGAGCGGGAACAGCCCCGCGTACGCGAACGGGAGGTCGCCGCCGACGAGCAGGTACCCCTGCGCCAACACGAGAAACGCGAATCCGCCGACGAGTCCCCATAGCACCGCGGATTTCGCCCGGGCGCGTCTCGTCGGTCGCGGGCCGGTCGCCGCCGCGTCCGGCATCTACTCGACGACGGCGACCGCCTCGATCTCGACGCCGGCCCCTTTCGGGAGCGCCCCCACCTCCACGGCCGAGCGCGCCGGGGGCGACTCGTCGAAGTAGCCGGCGTACGTCTCGTTCATCTCCTCGAAGTCGTCGATGTCGGCGAGAAACACCGTCGTCTTGAGCACGTCCGCCGGCGACGCGCCCGCCTCCTCGAGCACGGCCACGAGGTTGTCGAGCGCGCGCTCGGTCTGCTCGGCGATGGACGCGTCGTCGAGGAGCTCGCCGTCGGGCGTCAGCGGGATCTGCCCGGCCGTGAACACGAGGTCGCCGTTCGTCGTCGCCTGACTGTACGCGCCGACCGCCGCCGGAGCCGCGTCCGTGTGGATCGTCTCTTTCATACACGCCGACGTTCGCGGGGAGACACTAAGAGTACCGGGGACCGCGACGCGGCGACGGCGACAGTCGTCACAGGCGATACCGACGCGGTCACGGGCCAGACCCGAGCGAACGACCCCGTTCACCGGTGTACTGATACGGTTCGAGTGCTAACACACGACGTATGACGGGTGGACACCTCCTCCCGCTCGCGGCGGTGCTCGCGGCGATCGTCGCGATCAACCTCGTCATCACGTGGCTCCTCGTCCGCCGTGACCGGGACCCGGCCGAGCTGCTCGGGACGGCCCGCTCCACCCCCGAGAACGCGACGAGCGGGTCCGTCACCGGTGACGCGGAGCCCGAACAGCCCGAGAACGGCGGATCCGAGAGCTCCGGTGACGGAGAGCGGACCGACGGCGAGTCGGACAGCCGCGTTGCGCCGTCGGAGCCGACGGTCCTGCGGACCGCCGCGGGGACCGAGCTGACGCTGTCCGGTCCGGACGACGACGGCGAGGAGCCGCCACCGCTCGACGCCGACGGCGAGACGGTCGTCTGTCGGCACTGCGGCGCGGAGAACCGACCCGGCTACCGGTACTGTCGGTGGTGCGTGCGGTCGGGGTTCGTCGAGGACGGCGCGGGCGGCGCCGCGGGGCCGGCGATGACCGACCGGTCGCTGTGAGGCAGCGACGACGGGGCCGAATCGGGGATCCCCGGCCTCTCAGTCCGCGTCGATCCGGCAGCCGCCCGCGTAATCGATCCCGTCGATCGTCTCGATGCCGTCGTCGCCACACACCGGACACTCGGGATTCCGCTGATACGAGACCGTTTCGAAGCTCATCTCCATCGCATCGTAGAAGAGGAGCCGCGCGTCGAGCGTCTCGCCGGCGTCGAGGAGGAGCTTGACCGCCTCCGTCGCCTGAATGCAGCCGACCGTCCCGGGGAGGACGCCGAGTACCCCCGTCGTCGCGCAGTCGGGGACCGTCCCGGGCTCGGGGGGCTCCGGGAAGAGACACCGGTAGCAGGGGCCGTCCGGGACGAGCGTCGTCGCCTGCCCCTCGAACTTGTAGATGGCGCCGTGGACGACCGGCACCCCCTCGATCCGCGCCGTGTCGTTGACGACGTACCGCGTGCGGAAGTTGTCCGCGCAGTCGACGACGAGGTCGTAGTCGGCGATCAGCTCGCCGGCGTTCCCCTCGTCGAGCCGGACGTCGTGGCGCTCCACGTCGACGTCGGGGTTGAGCCGGTCGACGTACCGCGCCGCTGACTCGACTTTCGGCTCGCCGACGTCGGCGTCGCCGTGGACGACCTGTCGCTGGAGGTTCGAGCGCTCGACGACGTCGTCGTCGACGATGCCGAGGGTGCCCACGCCCGCGGCCGCGAGGTACTGGATGACCGGCGAGCCGAGCCCGCCGGCGCCGAGCACGAGCACGCGCCCGTCGAGGAGGCGCTTCTGGCCTTCGGGGCCGACCTCGTCCATGATGACGTGGCGAGAGTACCGATCGAGCTGCGTGGCGTCGAGCGAGAGACTCATACGGAGACGTGGGTCGGGGGTGGATATAACGGCTTTCCCGACCGGACGCGGTCGGCGCTGTTCGCTGCGACGCGATCGGCGCTGTTCGCTGCGACGCGACCGCTTTCGAGGAGGCGGCCACCGACAGGGCAGTCGCTCAGCGATTCGTGGTTGAGCTGCTTTATCTCACCACCGCCCAGCGATACGCGGTTTGTAGCCGTTACGTCACCACCGAAGCCCCAGCTGTGAGGGGGCCGGACGCTCGCTGTCGTTCGAAAATCGAAGATCTTCGTGATGACGAAAGAGCTCCGCTCTTTCGAACCACGCTCCTCACTCGTTCGCTCCGTCGCCGGCGCTACGCGCCGGCTGCCCGAGGGACCGTTGGTCCCTCGCTGCTCACTCGTTGCGGTGCTTACGTCGCCTCCGGCCCCCTCACGGCTGCCCCTTCGAGTCCCGCCCCCGCACCGCGACCCGACACCTCCTCAGCCTCGTCGCCGACGGCTCCCCCGCCGGCTGCCGATAGCGCGGCGCGCCACATTGTCACCGGACGACGTCCGGTTGCAAGCGAGAGCGGAGCTCTCGCCCTGCCGCGAGCCGAGAGTGACACCCGACCGCGTCGCCACTACTCGGTTGATCGCGGAACGAAATCGAATCTCGGATTCGAGGGTGTGTCGTGGCTCCGACGCGGTCCGGTTACTTCCCCTGCCGGTCGTTGCTGGAGACGCTCGGGCGCGTCTTCTCCGTCCCTTTGCCGCGCTTGCGCTGGCCGCGGCCCTTGGTGCCGGCGGAGGTGAGCCCGCGGAACGCGCGCCCCTTGTGGTCGTCGGAGGCGATCCAGCCGAGATCGGTGTCGTTCTCGATCGCGGGGTGGTTCGGGTCCACTAAGATCACTTCGTGCCACTTCTGGGAGCCGTCCTCACCGACCCAGTAGGAGTTGAGCACGCGGAGGTTCCGGTACTTCCGCGAGGCGCGCTCCTCGGCGATGCGCTGGATCGACTTGCGCCGCGAGAGGCGGTTGACGCCCTGGCGCTTCGAGCGGCGACCCGCCTTGTGGCGCT
>CAZNOA010000143.1:0-4178 GCA_964574565.1 uncultured Halobellus sp.
CCTTCGAGAAGGATTACCACGTGCTCGTCATCCTGACGGACATGACCAACTACTGCGAGGCGCTCCGCGAGATCGGCGCGGCTCGCGAGGAGGTCCCGGGCCGACGCGGCTACCCCGGATACATGTACACCGACCTGGCACAGCTGTACGAGCGCGCCGGTCGGATCCAGGGTCGTGAGGGGTCGGTGACGCAGATCCCGATCCTCACGATGCCGGGCGACGACGACACCCACCCGATCCCGGACCTGACCGGGTACATCACGGAGGGGCAGATCTACGTCGACCCCGACCTGAACAGTCAGGGGCTGCAGCCGCCGATCAACGTGCTCCCCAGCCTCTCCCGGCTGATGGACGACGGGATCGGCGAGGGGCTCACCCGCGCCGACCACGCCGACGTGAAAGACCAGATGTTCGCGGCGTACGCCGAGGGGAACGACCTTCGCGACCTCGTGAACATCGTCGGTCGGGAGGCGCTTTCGGAGCTCGACAACAAGTACCTCGACTTCGCGGACGCGTTCGAGTCGGAGTTCATCGACCAGGGCTTCGACCAGAGTCGCGACATCGACGAGACGATCTCGATCGGCTGGGACCTGCTCTCGATGCTCCCGAAAGACGCCCTCAACCGGATCGACGAGGAGTTCATCGAGGAGTACTACCGCGAGGACGACTCCGAGCGGCAGGTCGTCGAAGCGGCTGACTGACGGTTCGGTTCACTTTTTGACGCCGGCGGGTGGCGATAGCGCGAGTCGTCGGTTTCGGGCGTCTGTGGTCTAGAGGGCCGGACACGTCGCGACTGAAAAGAATTATCCGCCTCGGAGCGGAACGTTTCCCCAATAGATGGCCAAGGACGTCAAACCGACGCGGAAGAACCTGATGGCGATCGAGGACCGCATCGAGCTCTCCGAGCGCGGTCACGACACCCTCGAACAGAAGCGTGACGGCCTCATCATGGAGTTCATGGATATCCTCGATCAGGCGCAGGACGTCCGCTCCGAGGTGTCCGAGAGCTACGAGACGGCCCAGCGGAAGATCGACATGGCCCGCGCGATGGAGGGCGACGTCGCCGTCCGCGGCGCGGCCGCGGCGCTGAAAGAGCACCCCGAGATAACGACCCAGTCGAAGAACATCATGGGCGTCGTCGTCCCGCAGATCGAGTCCTCGAAGGTGAAAAAGAGCCTCGACGAGCGCGGGTACGGGCTGCTCGGCTCCTCCGCGCGCATCGACGAGGCGGCCGACGCGTACGAGGAGCTGCTCGAATCGATCATCCTCGCCGCGGAGGTCGAGACGGCGATGAAGAAGATGCTCACGGAGATCGAGACGACGAAGCGCCGCGTGAACGCCTTGGAGTTCACGCTCCTCCCGACCCTCTACGAGAACCAGGAGTACATCGAGCAGAAGCTCGAAGAGCAGGAGCGCGAGGAGATCTTCCGCATGAAGAAGATCAAAGCGAAAAAAGAGGAAGAAGAGAAAGAGGAGAAGGCGGAAGCCGAGGCCGAGGCGGCCGCCGAAGCCGAGAGCGCGGCCGCCGAAGAGCCCGAAGCCGCCGACTGAACCGGCGTCTCGTCGGGATGGCGGTACCGGCGTTCGAGCGGTACCCGGCGTTGCGGCGATACCGACGCGACCCCGTTTCCACCGCGCCCACGACAGTCAGCTTCTTACTTGCTTCCCACCGTATCGACGCCCGTGTCCTGCCCTCACTGTGACGCCGACGTCGTCGCCTTCGCCGTACCGCCCGCGCTCCGAGCGCACGCGCCGGCAGCCGCGACCGCCATCTGTACCCGGTGTCTCCGGACGTTTCCGGCGGACGAGTCGGGAGCCGTCCCCCGAGACCGGCCCGATCTCTCCGCGGTCGATCCCGCGTTTCCGAGCGGTGAAGCGGGGATCGCGCTCGCGCTCGTCTGCGGGCTGCTGGAGTCGCTCGCGCTCAACCGGGCCGCGATCGAGGCCCTGATCGAGCACGCGGAGCGGGCGGGCGCCGACCCCCTCGCGTTCCTCGATCGGCTCGACGCCACTGACGCCGCGTTCGACCTCGAGCGGCGTCGGGCGGCGCTGCTCGACATCCTGTGACGGCCGCTGCCACGCCGACTCCCCACGCTCAGAGATCGACGCCGTCGGGATCGTCCCACTCGTCGTCATCGTCGTCGGCTTCGGTGCCGGCCGGGCCGAGCGGCTTCTCGCCTCGTCGGGACTCGTGGACCGCGAAGCCGGCCTCGCGGTCCATGTCGCCGTCGCTCCCGCCGGCGTACGGATCGTCCGCGGGGTCGTACCCCTGTTCGCCGCGCTCGAAGACGTACGCGAAGAAGCCGAACAGCGGGACGAAAAAGGCGATCAGGGCCCACTTCCGGCGGTCCATCCCGTAGTTGGGCGCGTCGACGTAGACGTAGGCCGCGAAGCCGACGAGCCACGCGAGCGGGACGCCGACGAGAATGGCGGCGACGAGGGGTTCCATACGGTCGCTTCGGGCTCATCGTGTTAAGCGTACGGGTCGGTTTCTGGTGGCGCCGAGTCAGGCGAAGGACACTATCCGGTCGAGCCCGTACCGATCCCATGCACCTGTTCTGGCATCGGGGCGACTCGCGGAGTCGGGATAACGTCGGGCTCGCGGCCGCCGCGCGGGCGGGGACGGTCGTCCCCGTCTTCGTCTACGACGCCGACCTGTTCGCGACCGTGGGCGCGCGACAGCGCGCGTTCTTCCTCCGAAGCGTGAAGCGGCTCGAAGCGCGGTACCGCGAGCTCGGCAGCGACCTGATCGTCCGCGCGGGCGATCCCGACGAGGTGCTCGTCGAGCTCGCGGAGACGTACGACGCCGACACTGTCTTTTATAACGATCACTACCGACCGGCGCGACGCAACCGTCAGCGCGCGGTCGAGGAGGCGCTCGCGGGAGCCGGCGTCGAGACCGACTCGCGAACCGACCTCGTGTTGGTCGACCCGGGCCGGCTGGACGAGCGGTATCCGAACCACGGCCAGTTCCACGGCGACTGGGAGGCGGTCCCGAAGCGCGGCCCGTACGCGGAGCCCGACGCGAGCGCGCTCGCGGACGTGCGCGACGGGAAGACGGTCCCGCAGCCGGACGCCGACATTGACCTCCCGGAGGCGGGGTACCGGGCCGCCCGCGAACGCTTCGACGACTTCCTCGATCACGGGATCACGTCGTACAACGACACCCGCGACGACCTCCGGAGAGCCGTGGACGCCCCGACACACGCCGTCTCGCGGATGTCGCCGTACCTCGCGACCGGTGCGATCGGGATCCGCGAGGTGTGGGCCGGCGCGAGCGACGTTCACGACGCGGTGACGGGCGGCGAGCGTCGCAACGCCGACAAGTACCGCTACGAGCTGTCGTGGCGCGAGCAGATGTACCACCTGCTGTACTACAACCCGGATCTCGCCGTCTCGAACTACAAGTCGTTCCCGAACGAGATCGCGTGGCGGGACGACGACGCGGGCTTCGAGGCGTGGACCCGCGGCGAGACGGGTTACCCGCTCGTCGACGCCGGGATGCGCCAGCTGAACGAGGAGGGGTACGTCCACAACCGGCCGCGGCAGGTCGTCGCGAGCTTCCTCACGAAACACCTCCTGGTCGACTGGCGACGCGGCGCGCGCTACTTCACGAAACAGCTGATCGACCACGACTACGCCTCGAACCACGGCGCGTGGCAGTGGACGGCCTCGACGGGGACCGACTCCGTCGACGTCCGGATCTTCGACCCGGTGAGCCAGATGAGTAAATACGACGACGGCGCACATTACGTCAAAGCGTACGTCCCCGAACTGCGCGACGTGCCGGCCGACAAGGTCGTCGACTGGCCGACCCTCTCGCGGACCGAACGCGAGGAGTTCGCGCCCGACTACCCGCATCCGATCGTCGACCGAAACGAGGGGTACGAGCGCGCACAACGCGTCTTCGAGGCGGCGCTCGGGAAGCGGTGACGCGGAGCCCGCCGGCGTTCGAACCCAACTCGGTTTCGCACCCGAGTCCTTTTCACCCCCTGCGGTGAACACGGCGGTTATGTCCGCCGTCACGATCGACGACGTCGAAGCCGCGGCCGACCGACTCGCCGCCGCGGCGATCGTCCACCACACCGCGGTCGAGCGGAGCCGGTCTCTGAGCGAGCGGTGCGGCGCCGAGGTGTACCTGAAGATGGAACACCTCCAGCGCACCGGCTCGTTCAAGA
>CAZNOA010000144.1:0-4174 GCA_964574565.1 uncultured Halobellus sp.
CCACGTGCCGGTCCGGTTGTCGATCCCGCGGGCGGCGATCCGGTCGCCGACGAGCTGCTCGACGTCACTCGAGAAGGTCACGGGGTCGCCGACCTCGACGTATTCGCGAGCCGTCTCAACGTCGGCCGCGCCGATGTCGACGAACTGCGCTTCGATCTCCTCGTACTCGTCGTCATCCGGGTCGCGCAGGTGAATCGCGGTCTGACCGATAACGCCGTGAACGGGGTCGTCGGCGTGTATCGTGACGTGTTGCCCCTTCGAGACGGTTCGGTCGGAGCCGCCGATGCGACCGATACGGAGAAAGCCGCCGTCGAGGATGTCGCGGACGATGAAGCCGATCTCGTCGGCGTGGCCGGTCACGGCGATCGTCGGCGCGTCGGGATCACCCTCGTGGACGGCGATGGCGTTCCCGTACGCGTCGGTGCTGACGTCGTCGGCGAACTCCCGGACGTAGTCAGTCCACACGCGCTGGCTCGGCGTCTCGAAGCCCGACGGGCTGGCGGTCGCGAGCAGGTCGTCGAGAAACGCTCGTTGAGCGTCGTTCATACCGATAGCTGACTCGGCGGCGGGCAAGAATTCGCCGGTTCGGGAGTTCGGATCGGCAGACGATCAAAACGCCGAACTCGTCGTTTCAGTCGCCGCGTTCGCGCTGCAGATCGGATTCGACCCCAGTGGCTGGTCGGACGCCACGCATAAGCCGCCGGCCTGCGAAAAGTAGCTCATGAGCGAGAAATCCTTCACCCTCTTGGAACTCCACCTCGGCGACGGCGACGTCAACATCGGTCCGTTCGGCATCACCAGCGGCGTCGACGGAGCGGACGCGGCTCACACGATCGACGGCACAGACGGCGGTAACGTCGACGAGGCCGACGAATCGGACGACAGCAGCCGATGTACGGCGAAAGCGGTCGGCGGGCTCCTCCTCGCGCTCGGCGCGCTCGCCGTCGTCGCCGTCGCGGCCGCGAAGCTGCTCGGCGGCGACGGCGGCGTCGACCTCGACGCCTGACTTGGTCTGGCTCGACTTGGTCAAACCTGGGCTGACCTAGCCCGATCCGAGCCGACTCGACTGATCCGGACTCCGGGGTGCCGGTCCGAGTCGGAGCCATCGTGCTCGCGTTCGACACAAGCGATTTGAGGCGGGCCTCCCTCCGATCGGTATGGATATTCTTCGAAGCCTCCGCGCGGTCTCCGAGGCGTCCGGCCCCGGCGTCGTCGACTGGGACCGAGCCGCGGCGGCCGCGAAAGTGAGTACGGATCCCGGATCGCTCGCGCTCACGCCCGACGAGCGAGCGGGGTACGCCGCCGACGTGCGAGACGCGCGCGAACGCCTCCGTGAGGTCGCCGGAATCGAGTTCGACGTACCGGAGGCGATCGAGGTCCAGAACCGTCACCACTGGATCGACGCGAGCGTGGACACCTTCCGGAACGTGATGGAGCCGATCGAGGCGGCCGCGTCCGGTCGAAACGACCCGCTCGACGGATCGATCGCGGATCCGACGCCCGCTCCCGACGCCGGCTCGCTCCCCGACGTGGGCCCTGCGTCCGGACCACTCGGTGGGTTCTCTCAGGACCTCTCGCGGATCGCCAACACCGGGTCGATGGCGTTCGCGCTCGGCTTTCTCGCGCGCAACGTGCTCGGACAGTACGACCCGCTGCTGCTCGCTGACGAACCCGCCGACGAACACGGGCTCTACTTCGTGCATCCGAACATCGTCACGGTCGCGGCGTCGCTCGACGTCGACTATCCCCGGTTCCGGCGCTGGATCGCCTTCCACGAGGTGACGCACGCGGCGGAGTTCGGCGCGGCCCCCTGGCTGCCCGACTACCTCGAATCGCGCGTCGAGCGCGGCGTCGACCAGCTGACGGCCGGCGAGCTGGACCGCGAGGCGTTCGCGGAGCTGCAGACGGCGATGACCGCGGTCGAAGGGTACGCGGAGGTGCTGATGGACCAGGCGTTCGACGACGAGTACGCGGACTTGCGACGAAAACTCGACGACCGGCGTGGCGGCGGCGGCCCGGTTCGCCGGCTCGCCAGTCGGCTGCTGGGGCTCGGCCTGAAACGACAGCAGTACGAGCGCGGCGCCGCGTTCTTCCGGCAGGTCGCCGCCGCGCGGGGGATCGAGGCCGCGAGCGCGGTCTGGGAGCGTCCGGAGAACCTCCCGACGAGCGCCGAGATCGACGACCCCGACGCGTGGATCGCGCGGATCGACCCCTGAGTCGGCGGTCGCGAACGCCTTTTTACTCCAATCGCTTATCGCGGAACGCGCGGATCACGTCCTGTCGGGCGATGATCCCGACGAGTCTCCCGTCGTCGTCAACGACCGGGACGCGGTTGATGTTCGGCTCGTCGGCCGCGAGCAGGCCGAGTACGGTGTCCACGTCGGTCTCCGGCGTCACCGTCGCGGCGTCGACGCTCATCACCTCCGAAATCGGCTTGTCCGCGTTACGGATCAGGTCGACGCCCAGATCCAGATCCGCCCACGGCGGCTTCACCTGATACGTGAGCGTGTCGACGAACGGCGGGAGTCCGATCGGGATCCACAGCGTCTCGTCTTCGGGTTCGAACAGGTCTACGAGATCCGACTCCGTCACGACGCCGACCACGCGGTCGTCCTCGTCGACGACGGGAAACCCGCTGAACGGGTAGCGGGCGAACCGCTTGAACACGTCCGCGACGTCGTCGTCCGGGGCGACCGTCTTCACGTCCGTCTCCATCAAGTCACGCGCTTGCATACGACCATCCTCACGTCGGGCGGCCGTAGGCGTTTCGGCAGGCCGAGGCGCGACTCGACCCCGGTCGGTCCGGGCTGGGCCTTCTGTATTTGAACCTGTAATCGCGAGGCCGTGGCTCGCGGGATGCTCGCTACAGGCATGCGGGGGAAGGGATTCGAACCCTCGAACCTCTACAGGAGCGGATCTTAAGTCCGCCGCTTTTGGCCAGGCTCAGCCACCCCCGCGCAGATTCCGATACCGGTGGCGGGGTCAAACCCCTTTCGAAAGCGCCCGCCGTCGCCGGTGCGGTCGGCCCGGGGGCGACCGCTCACCAGTCGACCGACAGCGTTCCGTCGCCGTGCGGATCCGGTGCGATCTCCTTGTCCGTACGCCGGTCGACCACGTGGATCACCCCGGCCTCCTTCTTTGCGGGACACACCTTCGCGGCCCGCACGTTCTCCGCGAGCTCATCTTCGCTGATGTAGTACGACCGCGGCTTCGCGATCCCGCTCTGGATATCCATCACCCAGTTGTCACCGACTTCCGCGCATTTGCCCGCCCCGAAGCACTTGTTCGCCTCGAAGACGATCTTGTACGGCTTCTCTTCGATCGGGGGCCCTTCCCCGCCGATGTCGCTCGCCCGCAACACGTCGTCGCCGTCGGCGTTCGCCTCGTCGCTCATGACATTCTCTCGGCGGCCACGAACCTTTCCTCTGTCGGTTGTTCCAGCAAACTGGGCGTGTCGGACCCCCTCTCAGCGGTGTGCGTCGAGCCCGTCCGCCGGCGGCTCGACGATCTCGAAGCTTCGCTCTGCCCACCCGTCCTCGACGAAGACGAACACGCGGCCGCCGGCGATCTCCGGGTCGGCGATCACTTCGTTGCGCTGGCCGGTCCGCCCGACGATCACCCCCGGGAACACCTCCTCGCGCTCGCCGTCCTCGACGATGACGCGACCGACGCCCGAATCCTCCAAGATCTCGGCGTCGGTGCTGTAGTCGTTCACGTACGTCATCACGCCCTCCGTCTCGGTGGGGTCGGTGACGAGCACGTGCGTCTCTTTGCCCGGGGGTGCGGTCACGGACCCCTCGGCGACGTCGGGAACGCCGCGGTAGAGGGTGGTCCGCCCGTCGAGGTACTCGACGACGACCCCCTCGTCCCGGAGGTCGACCCCGATCGACGTCGGCGGAACGTCACTGCGCGAAGGCGCTGACATACGCGACCCTCGGCGCGCCCGACTCAAAAGGGGCGCGCTCGGCGACGCGCAGCCGAGACCGCATTCGACCGGGGTGCCGACGAACTGGGTTCGACCGGACCGGCGAGCGCGCGCTCGTTTCAGTGCCGTCCGAAAGCGACGCCCCCGTCGAGCGGCGCCGTCATGAACGGCCCCAGCGAGTCATGGCCCCGTACCGAGAGGTCTGCCGTGATCGCTACCTCTTTGTCCGCTCGAAGGGGCGATACGTGC
>CAZNOA010000145.1:0-4143 GCA_964574565.1 uncultured Halobellus sp.
TCGAGTCGCAGTCGTGGGTCGACCGGCTCCGCTGGGAGAAGTCGGACGCCGAGGTCGATCTCATCCGCGAGTCGGCCAAGTGGGCGAACCTCGGCCACCGGTACCTCGCCGACTTCTCCGAGCCGGGCGCCCACCCCGCCACCGTCTCACAGCGCGCGTCGATGGAGGCGTCCCGCGCGATGCTCGACACGCTGGGTGACACGTACAGCGTTCGGGTCCGCGGCGACGGTCCCGTCCACGCCGGCTACATCTCCGGCTCCGAGACCGCGCTCCCGCACGGTCACACCCCAAACGAACGGCTCAGCGAGGGCGACGTGCTGGTGACGGGGGCGACCGCGAACGTCGACGGCTACCGCTCGGAGCTCGAGCGGACGATGTTCGTCGGCGAGTACAGCGACGAACAGGAACACTACTTCGAACTCATGCTCGAGGCGCAGACCCTGGCGATCGACGCGCTCGGTCCCGGCGTCCCCGTCGCCGACGTCGACGAGGTCGTCTGGGAGTACTTCGAAGAGCAGGGCGTCACCGACCTCGCACAACACCACGTCGGCCACAACATCGGGCTCGGCGCCCACGAACCGCCGTACATCGACCGGGGGTGGGGCGAACACGTCGACGACGGGGACGCCGTGATGGCTCCCGGACAGGTGTACACGATCGAGCCCGGGCTGTACACCGACGAGTACGGCTACCGCCACTCCGATACGGTCGCGATCACCGGGTCGGGAACCGAGACCCTGACCCACTTCCCGCGCGACATCGATTCGAACGTCGTGTAGAGCGATCGGGGAACAAGACGAAACTCGAGACCGGGTTAGCTGACTTTCTCCACGACGACCCGGTGATCGGCTTCCTCGCTGTGGTCGCGTTCGAGCGCGAGCGCGTCGTGCTCACGGTCGAACAGCCGTTCGACGCGGCACTCGCGACAGACGACGTGGTACAGCCCGCTCGACACAGAGGATTGCATGTCACACAGAACGCGGAACGCCTATTTAGTAACGAGCGGCTTATCGGAGTTAATACCGTAGTAGACGGATCGTCATTGACTCTCCGCGCGCCGCTCGAACCGCTTGAGTGCGAGACCGAGCATATCGGGGCTGACCGGCTGGTACTCCTCGCGCTCGTGCGCCGGGAGGTACTCCCGGACGCTGTTCCACGACTCGCGGGCGTAGCGGGCGTCGAGTAACACGCGCACGCCGCGCTCGTCCGGTCCCCGTATCACCCGCCCGACCGCCTGTCGGGCCTTTCGGACTGCCGGAACGGTGAGTGCGGTCTCGAAGCCCGACTCGAAGCGGCGGTCGTAAGCGGTGATCACCGCTCTGGTCCGCGGGCGGGCGGTGTTGATGATCGGGACGCCACAGACGACCGCCGCCGACAGGCGGTCGCCCCGGTAGTCGACGCCCTCGGTGAGCGTGCCGCGGAGGCTCGTCACGAGCACCTTTCCGTCGCCGGCGAAGAAGTCGTCTTTCAGCGACTCCGTCGCGCGGTCGCCCGAGGACTCGTCCAGGAGGACCGGTTTCTCGAGCCGCGCTTCGAGCGACTCCGCCATCCACGTCGCCTCCGCGTAGCTCGGCGTGCCGACGAGCACGTTGCCGTCGCGGCCTGCGACCGCCGCCGTCGCGTCGAGGTGCGCGAGCCGCGTGTCGTTCTCCTCGCCGGGCGCGCCCCGGTTCTGGTGGGTGAACTTCGGGGCGTCGACGGCGAGGCTCGCGCGGTTCTCCGGCGGGAACGAGAGCCCGTAGGTCCGCTCGACGACCGGCCGCCCCTCCCGTTCGAGGTGATCGAGCCCGGTCACCTCGCGGAACACGTCCATCGGCTCCAGCGTCGCGCTCATCAGGACGCCCCCGCCGAACTCGGCGAGCCGGTCGCCGATCGGCTCGCTCGGCAGGCAGTTGTACAGCGCGAGACTCGCGTTGTATGCCCGTCGCCACGAGTCCGGCGGCGCGGTCTCGTCGACCGTTCGCTCGAGATCGATCGCGCGGAAGAAGTCCTCGTGGCCCTCGCGGTACCAAGCGTTGAGGGTTCGTCCGACTCCGGGCGCGGCGCGCTGCTTGTCCTCCTCCTCCAGCGAGTCGAGGACGCGTTTGACGACCGCCCCGACCTGCTGGGCGCGCGCCCAGACGCGGTCCTCGTATCCCTCCCGTTTCGCCCACGTCGTGATCTCGTCTTCGGACGGCTCGTCCGGGTCCCGGAGCGGGAGTTCGTCGTCGTCGAGCTCGCGCATGGACGCCCGCCAGTCGGGGTGTTCGCGGTCGAGATGCGCCGTGACGCGCCTGTCGAGCTCGCCGCGGAGGTCGGCGTAAAACTCGCGGACCGACTGAATCTCCTCGACGGTCACGTCGGCGTCGTCAAGCTCGCCGCGGACGAGCGCCGCGTCGTCCCACTCCGCGCCCGCCGTCTCGAAGGAGAGCGGCTGGACGACGCGGGTGAGTTCGTTTTCGGCGTCCCGGAGGCTGGCGTCCGCGACGGCGTCGCTCACGAGGTCGCGCACGCGCGGTTCGAGCATGTGCGCCTCGTCACAGACGACGAACGTCGCGTCGTCCAAGAGCGCGCCCGTGAACGTCCCGGTCGTTACGGGGTCGAACGCGTGATAGTAGTTGCCGATGACGACCTCCACCTCGGGGACGAGCGCGCCCATGATCGAGTGGGGACAGGAGCCGTGACCGGCGGCGAGCCGGACGAGCTCCGTCGGGTCGACGTGACCGAGTTCCGTCACGTCGAACGGAACGGCGGCCGCCGGGTCGCCGTCCTCGGGAAGGTCGTCGAGGAAGCCGGCGTAAAACGGGCAGAACTCGGTCTCCTCGAACGCCTCTGTGTCAGGACGGTACGGCGTCGGTTCGCCGTCGACGCTGAGGTAGTCGGCGGCGGGCGCGTCGTCGCCGCCTGCCGTGGCTCCGCCGGCGGAGCCCGACGAGCCCGAGTCCATGAGTCCGACCTGTTGGCTCCGCGCCTCGCTGGCGAGGTTGGACGTCGTGGTTGGACCGCCCTCGCCGACGAGGTTCCGGGTGCGCTCGCGGAGCCCCTCACAGCGCTCGTACACGTTCTCGCGGTCGATTCCGGCGCGGTTCTCGCGGGCGTACGGGCAGACGTCGGCCTTTCCGACGAGGGTGAGCCCGGAGACGTGGTCGTAGCCGTCGGGGAGGTTCTCGTTGACCGTCCGTAAGTCGGTCTCGAACTGTCTGAGCTGCTGTTTGACGCTCGTGAGGACGAAGACGCGCTCGAAGTCGGAGTCGGGGTCTCGGACGCGGTCGAGCCCGGCCGTGAGCGCGAGCATCGTCTTCCCGGTGCCGCAGGCGCCCTCTAAGGCGAGAAACCCGCCGTCCTCGGCGGCATCGATCGCGGCGTCGATGCCGTCCGCCTGCTCGGGGTACGGTTCGGAATGGCCGAAGAAGTCGGCCCACGGCGGCGAGTCAGTCACTGCGACGAGGTTGTGCGGCATCGAATTTAAACCCTTCAGCACGGCCGGAGACCCGACTCGCTCACGTGAACCGACCTCGTCACGCGCCCACGTGAACCGACCTCGTCACGCGTCCCCGGCCGCCGAGCCGTATCCGCCGCCCGGGAGTCGACCCGAGAGGTGGACCCCGCCGACCGCGCCGGCGACAAAAAGCACACCGACCGCGCCGGCCGCGAACGCGGCGTCGAAGCCGACCGCCTCCGCGGCGAACCCGATCGCACCGCTCCCGGTCGCCTCCAACCCCATGGCGACCCCGCTGAAGACGGCGTACGCGCTCGCGCGGTTACCCGGGGGAAGCGATTCGAGCATGAACGTGTCGATGGCGGGGAACAGCGCGTGGATCGCGACGCCGAGCAGGACGGTGACCGCGACGAGCGCCGCGACGCCCTCGGCGATGACGAGCCCGCCGAGGACGACGGCGAACACGCACAGGATTCCGAGCAGATACGGGACGTGCGGGAGCCGGTCGGCGAGGCGCCCGCCGAACCAGAACGCCGGGAGTCCCGCGGCGAAGATGACGGTGAGAAGCGTGTTCGCCACGCCTGAGGAGAGCCCCTTCGTCCCGACGAGGTAGGTGACGTAGAAGTTGAACACCCCCTGCCAGACGAATCCGGGCGCCCCGACGACGACGACGCCGACGACGATCACCGGCCAGTGGCCCAGCGCGGACCGGAAGTTCCGGTCTG
>CAZNOA010000146.1:0-4140 GCA_964574565.1 uncultured Halobellus sp.
AGTTCACGTCGGTGAAGTAGAGCTCCGAGTAGACGGACTGCCAGATCGCGAAGTCAGAGAGCCGCTCGGCGCCCGTCTTGATCACGAGGTCGGGCTCCTCCGGAAACAGGAGCCGGTCGGTGACGTCGTCCGCGTCGATCGCGTCGGGGGTGAGCGTTCCCGCGTCGACGTCGGCGGCGATCTCGCGGACCGCGGCCGCGAACTCCGCCTTGCCGCCGAGCCCGACCGTGATCCGTATCGGCGGGTCGTCCGCGGCGCCCGATTCCGCGCCCTCGCTCGTCGCGTCCACGTCGTTCGGGGCTCGCACGACGGTCGGCGCCGGAGCGTCGAGTCGCCGGAGCTCTCGCGTGAGCGTCGGAACGACGGAGTCGTCGAGCACCGACACCGAGACGGTGACGCGCTCGGCGCCGTACTCCAGCGTCCATCGGAGCGCCGCCGACAGCGTGTCGAAGGCGCCGTCGGCGAGGAGGTCCCGTTCGGTGAGCACGATGGCGACGTGGGCGGGGGGGTCCCCGTCGTGGAGTCGATGGCGGACGGCGAGGTACGTGTCGTACAGACCCACGTGTGACCGTTCCGCGCGCTGGTATAAAATCCCACTCCACGTTTCACTGCGCTTCCGACGGTCGTTTCCGCGGAGGCACGTCAGCGTCGAACGCACGAGGCCGGGGACACCGAGACCCGATGACAACGGGTTTAATTCGGCGTCGCCCCTATCGACACCGATGACCGACAGCTACCGCGGGGTGTTCGGCGCGATCCCGTACGCGATCCGCAACACCGAGTCGTGGGCGATGCGGATCTACGGCGTGATCGGCTCGCTGGCGGCGGGGTTCATCGCGACCGTCGTCACACTCGGGCTCGTCGTCTGGATGGGCGAGACCGCGGGCGTCCAAAGCGGGACGTTCCTGTTCTCGCGATCGCTGTACGTGATCGCCGGCTTCGCCGCCGTCGCCCCGCTTCTCGCGCCACTGCTGTTCGTGGCGCGCCGACACCGCCGCGGTGACCCGGTGAAGCCCGGATACGATCGATGGCTGGCGTACGGCGGGTTCTGCTTCCTCGGTGCCCTGTATCTCGGGATGGTGATCTCCGCCCCCGCAGAGCTGCGCGATCCGGCGGAGTCCGCGGTCGTCAACGCCCTGTATTCGCTCCCGCAAATCGCCGGTGTCGTGCCGCCGGTCGTGGCTGCGCTCGCCGTGTTCTGGATTCACTTCCGGTTTCGCGGGTCCGCGGATGCGAGCGGAGGCGCCGCCGGAGCGGGCGGCGACGCCGACGGACCGAGTGAGGAGCCCGCCGAACCCGACGGACCTCGAAACCCGGAAAAGGAGCGGTCGCGTACGTGAACTCGATGACCGACGAGAAGGAGAGTACGTTCCTCGTCACGCACGTCGAGAGCGACTCCGCGGTGTTGAAAGACGTCCACGACGGACAGGTGCACACGCTGAGTTCGAACCCCGGGCTCGCGGTCGACGACGCCGTGGAGGCGACCGTCGCGCCGGATCCGCCGATGGAGGTCACGTATCAGGTCGTCGACCTCGCGGAGCACCGCGGGCTGTCGATAGAACAGAGCGAGGAGCCCCCGACGGTCCACGAACGCGACCTCGCCGACGAGACCCCGACCGGCGAGCTCGCCCGTGAGGAGCGGGCGGGCATCGGTGAGATACACGTGTTGACCCCGCCAGCGGCCGAGACCGAACAGGCGGTCGCCGACGTCATCGACGACCGCGAGGGGACGCTGTCGCGTGCGGCGCGGCTCGGCGTGAATCGAGTCGAGATCCGGTCGGAGCCGGGCGTCGTCAGCGTTCGCTATCTCCCGTGAGACGACGGCCGCGCCGAATATACGGAGGCGACCGAAGGAGGGCGGAAAACAGGGGGACTGCGGAGACGAAACCGGACGACCGAGGAGATAAGAAGGCTTATTCGCGCCCGCGTCGGAAGCGGTATTTATGGTAGCGATCGAGGTACCGACGGTCAACTACACCGACTACTCGAACCGGCAGCTCGCGGCGATCCCGATCGCGGTTCTCGTCCTCGCGCTCGCGATCATCGGCGGCTGGTATCTCGTCACGGGCGCGCCGGCGAACCTCGGGCTGGAGTTCACCGGCGGCGTCGAACTCCGGATCGCCGACGACGGCGAGGGGGATATGCGGGAACGAATCGAGACGTCGTTCGACCGAGAGCCGGATTCGATCCGGGCGATCCCGGCGGATGACGTGTTCGTCGTGACGTTCCGTTCGGCAGAAGACGATCCGGACGGGTTGGCGAACGACTTGGAGTCCCAAGCCGACGCGGCCGGCTTCACCACGGAGGCGATAGATCAGGTATCGCCCAGCTTCGCCGCTGACACCGCACAGACCGCCCTCTTCGGCGTTGGGTTGGCCTTCCTCGGTATGAGCGTACTCGTGTTCGCGCTGTTCCGGACGTTCGTCCCCTCGGTCGCGGTCGTCGCGTCCGCGTTCTCCGACATCATCATTCCCATCGCGGTGATGAACCTGCTCGGGATACAGATGACGCTGGGAACGATCGCGGCGCTGCTCATGATCATCGGATACAGCGTCGACTCCGACATCCTGTTGAACAACTCCGTGTTGCGACGGACGGGCGACTTCTACGAGTCGGTCAGCCGGGCGATGCGCACCGGGGTGACGATGACGCTCACGTCGACGGCGGCGATGATCGTCATGGCGATCGTCGCGTCGCTGTTCGGCATCGACCTCCTGCGGAACATCGGCATCATCCTCGCGGTCGGTCTCTGTGCCGACATGATGAACACGTACCTGATGAACGTCTCGCTGCTCCGGTGGTACAAGTTCGAAGGGGTGAAGAACTGATGCTCGGACCGATCAAAGAGAACTGGCGCGTCCTGCTGTTGGTCGTCGTCGTCGTCGCCGCGTCGCTCGCGCTGTTCGCGCCGCAGTTCGCCCCCGACACGGCGCCCGGTGAGGACGCCGCAGAGGCTCAACAGGGACTGACGAACCTCCAGTACGGGCTGGACCTCGCGGGCGGCACCCGCGTCCGTGCGCCGCTGCTCGGCTACACCGCGACCGGCGTCGACTTCGACGGTGACAACCCGGCGGAGGTCGCGAGAGCCGTCGCAGAGGAGTTGGAGGACGTCTCGGCCCGCGACGTCAACGCCAACGCCGAAGAGCGCGCGGTCGAAGTGACGGACCGATCGGTGAGCGAGGAACAGTTCCGGGCCGCGATGGACGCGTCGGGGTACGAGTACGACGGGATCCGCTCCGGCGTGACACAGGAGACCCGAGACGCCGCGGAGAGCGTCATTCAAGGGAAGATCAACGAGGCGGGGCTCTCCGGCGGGAGCGTCCAACAGGTCCAGTCGATCACGGGCGAGTACTTCATTCTCGTCGAGGTGCCGGGCGAGGACCGAAGCGACGTGATCGAGCTCTTAGAGGAGCGCGGGACCGTCCAGATCGACATCGCGTATCCGACCGACGACGGGACCGCATATCAGGAGGAGGTGCTCATTCAGGAGGACTTCGAGGACATCGGCACCGCCGCGCAGAGCGAGGAGGGGCCGGGCGCCTACGTTCCGGTGACCGTCCGGAACACCGCACCTGAGGGCGAGCAATCGCCGGCTCACAGCTTCCAAGAGGCCGTCGTCGACCGCGGGTTCCCGACGGCGTACAGCACCGACGCCGCACAGTGTGATTACCGTCAGAACCCCGACGACGTGAGCAACCCGTGCCTCCTGCTCACCGTCGACGGTGAAACGGTCAACTCCTTCGGGATGGACTCGGACCTCGCGGCGAGCATGGACCGCGGAACGTGGGCCGACACCGGGAACTTCCGGCTCACGACCGGCGAGTTCAGCGAGGCACAGACGATCTCGATCAACCTGCGCGCCGGTGCGCTGCCGGCCGAGTTAGACATCAGCGGGCAGGGGACGTCCTCGACGATCTCCGCCGCACAGGGTGAGAACTTCCGATTCTACTCGATGATCACCGGCGTGCTCGCGATCTTCGCCGTCGCCGGGATGGTGTTCCTCCGGTACCGCGAGCCCAAGGTGGCGCTCCCGATGATCGTCACCGCGCTCGCGGAGGTGTACGCGCTGCTCGGTATCGCTGCGCTGTTGAACTACCCGATCGAGCTGGCGGTCATCGCCGGCTTCATCGCGGTGGTCGG
>CAZNOA010000147.1:0-4128 GCA_964574565.1 uncultured Halobellus sp.
CGCGAGAGGGTGTCTTTCGCCAGCGCGTGCGTGATGAGGTACGCGTCGTCGCGGTTTTCGATCGCCATTATCAGAAGAGGCCGAGCGCGTTCGGCTTAAATTGTGGCGAAAGCCGTGGTTCGGCGGCGAGATGGCCGGTTTCGCACCGCCACGGGCGAGTCACCGCAGCACGGTGACGTACGTCAGCGCGAAGACGATCAGCGCGAGCGTCACGACGTTGACCGCCGTGTAGGTGACGATGTCGAGCAGGTCGAGCCCCCAGACCACGGTCCACGCGAACCACGTCGACAGCGCCGCGTTCAACAGCAACAGCAGCCGCGGGTCTCCCTTCGACTCCTCGACGCCGTCGCGGATCCCCTTCGGCTCCTCGCTCATACGCAAACGGGTGTGTGAGCGCCACTTAGCTCTTGTCCGTCCGCCCCGTGATGAGCGTATGCGGATCGAAGTGCGCCTGCAGAACAAGCGCGGCGATCGCGTCGACCCGGTGCCGTTCCTCGTCAGCGTCGGGCTCGGATTCATGCTCGCACTCTCGTTCGGTCCGATCTACGGCCTCTCGTACGGGCTGTCGCTGACGACGTCGCTGGCGCTGTCGACGCTCGCGTTCGCCGGAATCGTCGCCGTCGCGTACGCACAGCTCGTCCGGTCCGCGCCGCCCGTCGACGCCGGACCGCTCCCGCCGGGACCGCGATTCGAGCGCCTGCTGTACGCGGCGTTGGGACTCGGGGTCGTGCTCGTCGGGCTGACGGTGCCGCTTTTGTGAACGAGGTCGCCGATCGGCTGTGCGTCTCGGTCGCACACCACCGCGAAGCTGAGGAGGGACCCCGCCGCGATCGGTCGTATGGGAATCTTCGACACGGTGGTCGGGGTGTTCCGGGCGCCGACGCAGCGAACGCCCGGAAACGCCGGCGACGACGGCTCCGAGGGGTCGTACTGGTGTGACGACTGCGGGGTGCGCGTGCGGGACGTCGCGATCGACGAGGAGGGGTTCGACCGGGACGGCGAGGGAACGCCGGTCTGTTCCGACTGCGGGGAGTCGATGCGGTTCGAGCGCGCGAGCGGGACGGGCTGTGCCTGTTGATAGCGGAACGGCCGATCCGTCTCCGCCGACGCAGCTAGGCCGGGGCCGTCCACCCCCGATCAGTCGAGCCACCCGCCGAGCACCGCGCCAACCCCCGCGGCACCGATGGCGAACGAGAGGATCGCCCCGACCCCGGTCGCGGCCAGCGCGCCGCTCACCGCGGCGGCGACGAGGACGGGTTTCAGCCAGCCCTCCTCGTGACCGACCAATCGGTCGGCGATCGCGAGGTAGGCGATCGCCGCGCCGACCGCCCACACCACGTACGCGATCACGAGCAAGGGGATGGCGAAGAGGATTCCGATCCCGGTGACCGCGAGCAGGAACACCGCGAGGACCAGCGCTATCAGGAGGGCGAACCCGTAGAGAAACGCCCCAAACGGACGGTCGAGTATCGCCTCCATCGTGTGCTCGGTGTACGTCGGACTCACCGTGATGAGCAGGGCGGCGACCACAAGCGTCGCGACGAACGCCCCGATCGCGCCGCCGACCACGCTTTCGCCGAGCGTCACGTCGGCGGTAAAACCCGGATCTATCGCGGCCGCCGATGTCGCGGCGACCACCGTGGGGCCGTCCATACGCTCGGCTGACGACGTCGTCGAGGATAAATCGGATGGCTCTGTTGCAGTCCACCCCTCCAGACGGAGCATCGAACGAAACGGCCGATCGATAAGGGCTGCGGGTTGGCTGCTGGGTTACGGAGAATCAAGGAGAAAGCCCCGCCCTTTAGCGCGGGGATGAATCTGACTGATCACTGGGGGAATCAGACGCGGCCGGAAGCGTAATCGCGACCGTTGTCCCCGACTCCGATCTGGGGACCGCAATCTCACCATCGAGGTTCGTGATGACCCAGTAGGCAAGATACAGGCCGAGCCCCTGCCCGTGAACGAGTGCCTCTTCTCTCCCGTCAGCCAGCACTTGTCGTTCGTTTTCAGGAAGCCCGGGGCCCGCATCAGCGATTGTGATCAGCACCTGTTCGTCGCGGGCAGTGACAGTGACGTCGATGGCCGGCCGGGGGCCGGTGTGTTTGGCAGCGTTTTCAAGCAGTTCCCACACTGCCGTTTCGACCTGTGGCAACGTCTCAGCAACGACGGTCTCGGGGAGCGCCGTCGTGACCACGGCATTCGGATATGCCGCTTCGAGCCGACTGACGGAATGGGTCATGATCGGGACGAGATCAATCGGCTCCAGTTTTGGCGACAGGTCCCGGTTTTCTTCGATCTCCCGAGCCGATTCGGTGATATTCAATAACCGGTCGGCTGCTCGGATGATCGTTTCGGCGTTCGATTCGACGTCGCCATCGGGGTCAGCCGCCAGCATCTCAGCGCGTCCGCCGATCACCGTTAGTTCGTTTCGGACGTTGTGTCGCAACACGCGATTGATGACGCTTATCAACCCTTCTCGCTGCCGTCTTTGGCTCGCGTCTCGCACCATCACCTGCATCCCAACGATGTCGGCCGGCGTTCGTGAATTACGGTCGACGCGCGGGTTGTATATCGGTACGACCCGCATATCGACGTACACGGTGCGGCCGGATTGCGTTGCAACCGGGTGATCGCGCATCTGAAACGATTTGCCGCGTTTGACCTCCTCGAAATACGCAGCCGCCTCGCTGAACGACTCCTCGTCCGTAGCGAGCATCGAAATTGGCTCACCGACGAGCTCGTCAGGCTCGTATCCGAGGAACTCTTCGACCGACGGCGAAACGAAATTGAACCGATCCTCGAGGTCGATTCGAAAGATGAACGAGAAGCTGGCCGCTATAATGGCGCGGTAGAGCTCGTTTCGTTGATCGAGTTCTCGTTCTCGTCGGGCGAGCCGGCGGCGTTGGTGTTCGCGTTCCGTGACATCCGTGATCGCGAAAACCTCAACCACCGAGCGACCGACCGTCATCGCCCTCGAAGAGACGAAGTAGTACCGTGACTGGCCGCCGTCGTCTCGTTCGACGACTTTCTCGTCGCTGTCTCGCACGGCCGCTACGGCCGGGAGCACGGTGTGAAGCTTCTCACCGATGCTCTCCTCGAGCTCTGGAAACGCGTCCACGGCAGCGGTCGAGACATTTTGAATGCGACCGCTGTTGTCGACGATTACCGTCGCGGTAGCCACTTGTGATGCCGCCCCGACGGACAGAAGCCGGTCCCCGAACAGATACACGGCCCCGATGGCGAACGCTGCGACGCCGATCGGTGCATAGATGAAGTTGATCAACGCCGGCGTCAGAATCGCAACGAGATCGAGGGTAACGGGCAGTGCCAAAAGGCCAGTGAAGACGCCTAACAGCCGCGTGTCGTACTCCGATTCGACATACAGCTCGAAGATCATGAACAGCCCGATCGCTGCGAGCATGTACGACAGGCTCGTCGATATCCAGTGTATCAGCCCGTGATCGACCGCCAGATACCGAAACGGCGTCGTCAGTTCAGCGGTCGTGAAATACAACCGATGAATCGGGTTAGTGAGCTTTATCAGTACGACCGTGAGAAACACGCCGACACTCAGCCGCCGAAGTGACGTGTTCGTGTGTAATTGTCGACCGGTGTAGGTAGACGAAAAGTACAGCCACACCCAGACGGTAGCGAATCCGAACACCAGCCCGACTGTGTACGCGGCCTCTCGAAACGGGTCCGGGAGGATGAAGAACGCCGTCTTGAGCATGCTCCAAATCCCGGTCGTCGCAAGCAGTCCGACTAACCCGTACCGTAGTTCGGCGTCGTCGAACGTTCGCGCACGTGGAATCGTCAAAAGACAAGCAACGCCGCTGAGAAAAAACAGAGCGAGATATACGACGCCAGAAGGCGTCAGCCACGGTGCGGTCATTAGGTTATAGAGTAGTGACGCCAGTGTGAATATAAACTGCCCGGGTACAAGACAGAACGTCGCTACGCGGGTGGACCCCTCACCGGATGAACCGGGTGAGAGATGGGACTATCTCGGGCCGGATGAACCATCTCTGGCCGGCTCCCGGACACATCGGCTGTCTCTCTCACGGGCGTCGTGGCCCGGACACATCGGCTGTCTCTCTCACGGGCGTCGTGGTAGGTAGTCGGTGCACG
>CAZNOA010000148.1:0-4127 GCA_964574565.1 uncultured Halobellus sp.
TCGCGAACGCGGTCTCCCCGGGGTGGGTGCGCACGGAGATGGGCGGCGACGACGCCCCGCGGTCGCCGTCGAAGGGAGCCGAGACGCCGGTCTGGCTCGCCCGGTTCGCGCCCGGAAGTCCGACGGGGGGGCTCTGGAAGGACCACGAGCGGATTTCGTGGTAGCGCGGTCGACCTTTGATCGCCGGAGGCGACCGTTCCCGTCTCGCGCATTCCGGCGGCGCTGCACCGTCGTCCCGGCGGTTACGCCGAGAGCACACAGTGTGCCAGCCAACCGGACTCACAACGAACGATTCGGGACTTTTCGCCGGAGTCCGTATAAATTCGTTAAATAATATCTAGGTAACTGTACGTAACGGTTATACGACTCTGCGAGACTCCCACAGTCATGTTATACGATAACACAGATCGATTGGCGCGCGCGAACACGCAGCGGTCGGTCCGGGGGACCGAGTGACCGGAGTCAGGTCGACCGATGTCCGAGCGATCCGAGCCGCCGACGCAGCCGGCGAACGGTAGCGACCCGCTACTCGGGGACGAGACGCCGACGACACGTCGCAGCGTTGAGGTCGAGTACTGGGTGATCGACGGCGACGGCGACCTCACCGACCCGAGGGGCCTCCTCGACGCCGCACCCGGCGTCGAAACGGAGTTCGTCGTCCCGCTGATCGAGATCAAGACGACCCCTTGTGCGACGACGGCGGAGCTGCGCGAGGAGCTGTACGACCGCCTCGACCGCGTCCTGCAGCGAGCGGACCAGCAGAATAAGGGGCTGGTGCCGCTGGCGACGCCGTTGTGGACCGGGCCGATCACGGACCGCGACCACGAGCGAACCCGGATTCAGGACCGGGTCGTCGGCGAGCGCTTCGACCACGTCCGACGCTGTGCGGGGACGCACATCCACGTCGAACAGCAGCCGGGACGCGCGGTCGACCAGCTGAACGTCCTCACCGCGCTCGACCCGGCGCTCGCGCTCGTCAACTCCTCGCCGTACCACGGACACGAACCGATCGGGGCGGGCGCGCGCTCGATGTTGTACCGGTGGCTGGCGTACGATCACTTGGCCCGTCAGGGCGAGCTGTGGCGGTACGCCGACAGCACCGAGGAGTGGGCGCGACGGCTCGAACGACGGTACGAGGAGTTCGTGACGGAGGCCGTCGTGGCCGGCTTCGATCGGCCGACCGTCGAGTCGTGCTTCGATCCGGAGGGGGCCGTCTGGACGCCGGTGAAGCTTCGCGGCGAGTTCTCGACCGTCGAGTGGCGCTCTCCGGACACGACGCTACCGAGTCAGGTCGTCCGGTTGGCCGACGACGTCGTCGGCGTGATAGAGCGCCTCGCGAGTCCCGAACCGGGGGCGGCCGTTCGGATCGGCGGCGCGGAAGGCCGGGTGGCGACCGACCGGATCACCCTCCCGGCGTTCGACTCGCTCGAATCGCTCGTCGACGAGGCGATCCGCGATGGGGTGTCGTCTCCGGCGGTCCGGTCGTACCTCGAGCGAATGGGCTTCGACGTGTCCGCGTACGAGCCAATCACCGAATCGGTTCGGAGAGAACGACCGCTGACCGCCGCCCAGGCCAGATCGATCCGTCTGGAGTACGCCGATCGGCTTCGACGGGACGTGCGACAGCGACGACAACCCGCCTCAACGGAGGGGACGCCGCAGGGCGAACACGGGTGACCGGGGCCGGCTAGGGAGGTGGTGGTCCGACGACCGGACGCGTTCTCCGGTTTCGAGACCGAATCAACGGATAAAACAATCGCGGGGTCGTCGGTCTCGTATGCAGATCGCCGGCACCGTGCTCCTCGTCGGTGCGATGGCCGCCGGGATCGCCGTCGCGCTGTTGGTCGTGACTGGGACCGCACCGCTTTTGATCCCGATCGGGGCGCTCGGTGCGGCGATTCCGGTCGCCTTGATCTATGCGGTCGTGACGATGGGCGACACCGACGCAAATAACTGAGCCGTCGGCTTCACCGGCCTCTCGACGGTTCTCCCGTGATCTGTGCGACCGGACGGCCGGCTCACGCCATCGACCGTCCGGGGTCGGTCGAGCCGTAGTACTGACCGTGGAACCCGTAGGGGAGGGGGTGCGGGAGGACGGCTCTCGTCCGCTCCGTGAGGGTCGCCGCGTCGAGACAGAGGAGGACGGACCGCTCGGAACGGGCGTCGAGGGCAAGCGAGAGCAGCACGCCGTCGTCCTCGTCGCGGGAGTCCGGTGCCGGCACGAACACCGGCTCCCCGGGACGAACGCCCGGTTCGGACCACCTACGGGTCGTCGGTCCGTCGAGGTCGACTTTGGCGATCGCCGTCGGAAGGCTTCCGTGGTCGGTCGCGGCCAGGTACGCGTATCGGTACGGGCGACCGTTGTACCGGCCGTAGTTGATCGCGGGGAACTCGACGGGACCGCGGAGCAGCCGCTCGCGGCGCGCGCTCCCGCCGTCGAGCGGGAGCCGAAACCGAACGAAGTCGCCGCGCGGTAGGTCGGGCGAGTCGCTCCGGAGGTTCGAGAGCGTCAGCCCGGTGAGCGCGGTCTCGTCGGCGAACGACACGGCGTCGACCACGACCTCGTCGCCGTCCTCGTACGCGTTCGCGAAGTGGTAGATGAAAAAGGGGTCGGCCGGGACGACCGCGACCCGTTGGCCGGTGGCGCGGTCGATGACGTGAAACGACGGCTCGGCGTCGCGCGGGGCGACGGCGTCGAGGAACGTCGCCCCGCGAACGAGGCCGCGCGCGAGCCGACCGAAATCGATGCCGACGGTCGAGGCCGGGACGACGGCGTAGCGCGCCGTCAGCGCGAAGGAGTGAACGTACGGCGGGTGCGAGTCGAAGACGAGTCGGGTCACCGGCTCCGGCGCGCCGCCCGCGCCGCGACGGAACAGGGTGTACGCGCTCCGCTTCCCGAAGTCGACCCCGAGTCCCCACTGCGTGCCGTCTTCGACGTGCGTGTGGCCGAGCGTGCTGTCCGCGTCGAGCCCGGCGGTCAGGTCGCGCCGACCGACCGTTTCGAGCGTTTCGAGGTCGAACTCGATCCCGATCGGGCTCTCGGAGACGGCGTACACCCGGTCGCCGAGCCGCACCACGCCGATCGAGGGGTTGTCCTGAAACGCCCCGGTCAGGGCCCGATACACGCGCCTGAGCCGGGACCCGTCGGCGGGCGTCCCCGGGAGCGAACGCCGGATGCGGCCTCGCTCGCGGGCGACCCGAAAGTCCTCGCTTCGGACGTACCGGTTGGTGTAGCGGACCGCTCCGCCGTCGAACTGAAACCCACGGAGCATCGCCAGCGGATCGAACCAGTGGTCGAGCGCCGTGTCACCGACCTCGAACTGTCCCGGTCCGTTACAGACGAGCGTCCCGTCGAGCCACTCAGGAAACGGTGTCTCGGCGTCGAGATCGACGTTCCGGAGCTCTTCGCGTTGCGTCTGGAAGCCGAGTCGCCAGCCGGATTGCATACCGGTCGTTCGTCGCCCACGCGTTTACGTGTAGGGCGTGCTCGCGGGAGGCGCACCCGGCCGATTCGTGGTAACTCTTGACAGGCTTTATGTCACGCTGTGTGCATATGTGACGTATGGATTCGGATCTACGACCGCTGCTGGGAGCCGAGATGGACGAGTCCGCGATCGACGACGTGCTGACCGAGATGGGCGTCGGCGTCTTGTCGATGACCGCCGAGGGGGTGCCGTACGGCGTCCCGCTGTCGTTCGGGTACGACGGCGAGGACGTCCTGTACTTTCTGTTTCTCGGTGCGACCGCCGACCTCAGGAAGGAGACGTACGCCGACCAGTCGGACGTGGCGAGTTTCGCGACGTTCGACGTCGGTTCTGACGGCGCGTGGCGGAGCGTGATCGTCTCCGGCGCGCTCGATCGGATCGGGCCCGGCGACTGGGACGCCGCCCGAGAGGCGATGCTCGACAACGCGTACCAGTCGGACCTCCTCGCCGAGCGCGAAGTTCACGAGAACCCCAACGTCTGGGCGCTCGACGTCGCGGAGCGGTCCGGCCGTGCGGTCGGTCAGTAGCGCGGCGCCCGCAGCCGACGCATCGACACACCGACACACCGACGCGCTGCTTCGACCCGATCACTCCTCGAAGGCCGTCGGATCGAACGGGCTCGCCGTCTCCCAGTACGCGGAG
>CAZNOA010000149.1:0-4074 GCA_964574565.1 uncultured Halobellus sp.
GAGGGGGCAAACAGCGTCGCGATCAACCTGTTAGAGGAGAAGCTCCGCGCCGAAGTCGAGGGGGACGCCGTTCGGAGTTGGGACCGCGGCAGCCTCGAAGCGGAGCTCGGCGAACAGCGCTCCCTCGACATCGACGACTGAGTCGGTCGTCCTGCGACGAGAAAACCGAGCGAAGCGGCGCAGCGCCGTCACCGACGACGGCTCGCCACCCGCTCTTCGGCCGTCTCCGCGCTGACGACCTCGTAGAGGATCGCTCGTCCGCCGTCGTCTTTCGGTCGCAGCACGCGCCCGAGCCGCTGCGTGAACTCCCGCTCGCTGCCCGACCCCGAGAGCACGACCGCGACGTTCGCGTCCGGCACGTCGACTCCCTCGTCGAGCACGTTCGCGGCGACGACCCGTGAGTAGGTCCCGTCGCGGAAGCGAGCGAGGATCTCCCGCCGCTCCTTCGCGCCCGTCTCCGCCGTGACCGCGGGCAACAGAAACCGCCCCGAAAGACGGTAGACGAGATCGGTGTGGGCCGTGAACACGATCACCCGGTCGTCGCGGTGCCGGTCGAGGATCGTCTCCAGTCGGTCGAGCTTCCGCTCGGCGTTCATCATGATCTCCCGGGCCTCGTTCTTCGCTAACAGCGCCTCGCGTGCGGCCGGGTCGTTGCCCGACCGCTTGACCAGCTCGCGGTAGTCGCTCCCGCTCGAGAAGGTGATCCCCGCGTCGCGAACGTACTCGACGAACGTCCCCTGTTTGTCGTCGTACCGCTCCCGCTCCTCGGGGGTCAGCTCCACTTCGATCCGGCGGATGTCGTAGGCCGCGAGGTGGTCGCCGGCGAGGTCGTCGACGTCGAGCGCGTAGACACGCTCGCCGATCAGGTCGGCGACGGTCTCGTGTGCGTCGTCGGGCCGCTCGAACGTCGCCGTGAGTCCGAGTCGTGCCGGCGCCGCGAGCAGCCGTGCGATGTCCTGATACCCCTCGCCGCCGAGGTGGTGCACCTCGTCGAAGACGACGAGCTCGAAGGCGTCGCCGACCGCGTCGGCTTTCAGGTACGCGGAATCGTACGTCGATACCGTGACCGCCTCCTGTCGCTGTTCGCCGCCGCCGAAGCGCCCGATCGGGGCGTCGAACTCCGTCTCCAGCTCGCGTTGCCACTGGTCGACGAGGTCGATCGTCGGGGCGACGACGAGCGTCGGCACGCCGAGTTCGACCATCGCGCGGATCGCGATCACGGTCTTCCCGGCGCCGGTCGGCAGTTCGATCACGCCGCGGTCGCCCGCGTCGTGCCACGCCTCCAACGCGTCCCGCTGGTACGGGCGGAGATCGTAGTCGGTGACGAGCGCGTCGGCGAGTCCGGCGTCCGCGGCGGCTCGGTCGCTCGCGTCGAGGACGCTGTCGTCGACGTGTGCGCCGGCCACTTCGAGCGCGCGCCGGATCTCGGCGTAGCGGTACGCGGGGGCCCGAGCCGTCCCCGAGCGCGGATCGACCTCGACGCCGGGGAGCGGGGGAAGCGAATCGAGCGGGTCCGGGGAGTCGTCCCCGCCGGCGTCGACGTCGTCCTCACCTCCCGTGTCAGCAGGGCTCTCGCGTCCCGAGTCGACGCGAATCGTCCCGTCCTCGTAAGCCAGCCGGACGTCCATCGACGGACGTAGCCGACCGACTTACAAAGGATCACCGCCTCCGTCCGCCGTTCGCGCGGCCGAATCCGACTCCGAACTCGCCGCGGTCGGCGACGAAGTCGAGTCGCTCGGACTCGCCCCGTGACACCGGCTCTCCGCTCACGACGGGAGAACACGCCGCTGAGTGCCCACAAAGCGGGTTCGGAACCCCTTCCTCGCCCGATGAGAGACGGGTTCGTCGTCCGGCAGCGACGGCTCCAAGTGGCTCGCCGTCAGATCGGTACGATACATGAGTCTCATCGGATCGCTCGTCACCTTCCTCGTCGGGCTGCTCGTCGGCGGGTTGGCCATCTTCATCGCCGCCGGCGTCGTCACCGGGACGCGAGATTACGGACACGCCGTGTTCACGGCGCTTTTCGGCGCGCTCGTCTGGGGGCTCTCCGCGCTGTTGCTCTCGTGGATACCGCTCATCGGCGACTTCATCCCGCTCGTCGCGTGGATCTGGCTCATCAAGCGGCGCTACGACTGCTCGTGGCTCCACGGGGCCATCATCGGGTTCATCGCGTGGGGGTCGGCGATCCTCGTGTTGGCGGTGCTCCCGTTCGCGGGAGTCACCGACGCGGTCGGCGTGCCGTTCGTCAGGACCCTATAAAAAGAGCCGTCGTGGTCTCCGTGCGGCGCCTTACGTCGAGACGGTCGTTTTCACGATGCTCACGGGGGCGGTGGACTGCCTCGAGACACGCTCGGTGACGGAGCCGAGCATGGCTCGGTAGCTTCCCGAGCGCGTCTTCGATCCCATCACCGTCAGGTCGATGTCCTCGTCCTCGATGTACGCGAGTATCTGCTCGTGTGGGATCCCGTACACCAGCTCCGTGACCGTCTCGACGTCGGCCTCGTCGGCGTGGGCGGCCACCGCCTCGAGCGCCTCGCGGCCCCGTTCTTCGAGCGTCTCCGCGACGCCCTCCGAGCCGTCGACGAACTCGTCGCCCGAGTACGCGTTGACGATGTCGCTGTCGACGACGTACAGCACGTGGAGCGTCGCGTCGTACCGGCCGGCCGCGTCGACCGCGTGGTCGATGGCGCGATCGACACCCACGCTGCCGTCAGTGGGGAGGAGTATCCTGTCGTACATGCGTCGGGATTCGGCGGGCGGGCGAATAAAACGGTCGCCGTTTCCCGAACGGTTAACACGCTCCCTCCCGCGAAGTCGGCCATGACTGACGCCGCCGACCGACTGTTCGTCAACGGAGCGATCCGCACACTCGCCGACTCAGACGGGGATTCCCACGAGGCGGTGGCCGTGCGCGACGGCGAGATCGTCAGGCTGGGGCGGACGCACGACGTCGAGTTCCTCGCGGGCGTCGACACCGAGGTGATCGACCTCAACGGGCGCGTACTCCTCCCAGGCTTCATCGACGCGCACACGCACCTGACGACGGTCGGGCGCTACCTGGTCCACGCCGACCTCTCCGCCGCCGACTCGCCGGAAGAGGCGGTCTCCCTGCTCGCGGAGCGGTCGAACGAAGTGACCCGCTCGGACGGCGACTGGGTGCTCGGCTACGGGTACGACGAGTCGACGTGGACCGACGACCGCTACCTGACCCGCGAGGACCTCGACCGCGTCTCGACGGAGCTACCGGTCGCGGCGTTTCGCGAGGACATGCACGTCGCCGCCGTCAACGGCGTCGTCTGCGACCGGTTCGCGGGCGCCTTCGACGCGGCTCCCGCCGAGACGGTCCCGACCGGCGACGAGGGCGAACCGACCGGCGTGCTCCTCGAGAGCGCGATCGACCCGATATACGAGGCGGTCGAACCCGGACTCGACGAGACCCGCGACATCGTCGCCGCCGCGCTCGAAGACTGTGCCGAGAAGGGGATCACGGGCTTTCACGACATGGTCCGCGGCTCCCACGCACCTCGTGTCTACCGCGACCTCGACGCGAACGGGGAGCTGACCGCGCGGGTCAGGATCAACTACTGGAGCGACCACCTCGACGCGCTCCGCGAGGTCGGGCTCGCGACGAACGCCGGCAGCGACCGCGTCGAGACCGGCGCGATCAAGTCGTACACCGACGGGAGCTTCGGCGGGCGAACCGCCCGGCTCTCCGAACCGTACGCGGACGCGCCCGACGAGACCGGGCAGTGGGTCGTCGAGCCCGCGGCGCTCGCCGAGACGGTGGCCGACGCGACGGCGGCCGGCTACCAGTTCACGGCTCACGCGATCGGCGACGAGGCGGTCGATGCCGTCCTCGACGCGTACGAGAACGCCTCTCAGACCGATCCCGGGGAGGCCCGCCATCGGATCGAGCACGTCGAACTCGCGGACGACGAGGCGATATCGCGGCTCGCGGACGGCGGCGTCGTCGCCAGCGTCCAGCCGAACTTCCTCAAGTGGGCGGGCGAAGACGGGCTCTACGACGCTCGGCTCGGCGACCGACGGACCGAGACGAACCGCTACCGCGACATG
>CAZNOA010000150.1:0-4067 GCA_964574565.1 uncultured Halobellus sp.
GGCCGACGAGCTGGCCGAGAAGCTGGCCGCCCTCCGTGCCGGCGGCGAGTTCGACACGGTGTTCGACGGGTACGAGACCGTCGAGACCGACGTAGAGACGAACGCGGGCTGACCCCGTGGCGCTTCCGGCCGCCGACTGGCGCGAGCGCGTGGAGTTCGAGCGGCGGCTCGTCCACGCGGGCGGGACGCTGTACGCGGCGCCGTACCTGCTCGGCTGGCTCTCGTGGACGGAGACGGGATACCTGCTGGCGGCGGGGCTGCTCGTCGTCGCCGTCTTAGAAGCGCTGCGACTCTCGGGAGCGGCCGGACCGCTCGATCCGCTGTACGACGCCTTGGTCCGCGAGTACGAGGCCGACGGCGTCGCCGGGTACGCGCTGTATCAGGTGAGCATGACCGGGGCGGCGCTGGCGCTGGACCCCACCCTCGCGGTCCCGGCGATGTGGATGCTCTCTCTCGGCGACCCGGTGAGCGGGATGCTCGGAGACAACGGCGCGACGGAGCCGAAGCGGCCGACGGTGTGGGTCGCGATGTTCGCCGTCTGTCTCGCGCTGGCGCTCCCGTTCACTGTCCCGGCGTTCGGGACCGGAGTCGGCGCCGCCGTCGCCGTCGGCGGCGCGCTGTTAGCGACCGTCGCGGACGGGGTCCCCCCGGTCATCCGCGGCGTCGCCGTCGACGACAACCTCACCATCCCGCCGGCCGCGGCCGCGGGGATGCTGCTCGCGCTCGCGGTCGTCGGGTGACGCGCTCGGCGGAGGGGTGAGGAAACGGACCGTTCTCTCCGTAACCGTCGGTCGGGGTGGGGAGTCCGCTCGCGGGCGCTTGCCGAGGCCGGCGTCATTATTCGTTTCGAGTCCGTACGTCGGGCGTGAACTGGACTGCAGTGTTACACGCCGCCGCAACCGTCGTCGCGCTCATCGGGGTGTTCCTCTTCGAACAGCCGGTCACGGTCGGGCTGCTCGTCGTCGCGGCCGCGCTGTTCGTCGGTGGTATCGTGCTCGCTCGCCGGGACGACGGGGCGGGAGAGTAGGGCCGATCACATCGAACGTGACGGTCTGAGGGACGTGCGGCACAACATACAATACTCTCCCGGCCGTTCGCTTCACCGTGCGAACAGGTACCACACCACGCGTCTCGCTCGCGAAGTTCGCCGTCGCGATCGCGGCCGTCGGAGGCGGGGCCGGGGTCGGCTTCGTGGCCGTGCCGCACGTCGGGACGTTCCTCGGCATGCTCGTCGGCGGGTTCCTGCTCGGCGTCGGTACGAAGTCGCGGCCGCTGGCCGAAGGTGCGATCGCGGCCGTCGCTGCGAAGCTCGCACTCCTCGGGCTCGCCGGCGTCCCGGGAGTCGGCGTGACGGGAGCGGCGGCGGCGCTCGGATCGATCGCTCCCGGAACGCTGGCGCTGTCGCTCGCGCTCAGCGCCGCCGCCGGGGGATTCGGGGTGCATCTCGGCGACGACTTGCGGGACGGCCTCTCCACACCCGTCAGCGAACGCGAGCCGGTCGAACGCACGACGACGCCGATCGACGAGACCCCGTCGTACTCGCCGTCGGTGAACGGGGATTCGTCGGGCGCGGATTCGGACGCCGAGCGTGAGCTGGTCCGAGAGCCGACGGACGAGTGACGTCGATCGCGGGCATCGGCAGGAACTTATTTGCCTTCGTGTGGAGCGTGTCAGAGCGTGCGCCGTCGAGTGGTGAGCCGAAAACGGGGCAGAGAGGGCGCGCAGACGCCCAGATCGGAGGTGAGGATTTATACGTGCGGACACGTATGTCACACAATGACAGGCCCGGACTGGTCGAGGCGGGATCTGCTCAAAAGCGCCGGCACCGGAGCGCTCGCGCTCGCCGCGGGGGCCGTGATTCACGAGCGGATGTCACGGTACATCGTCGGCGTCCGCTCCGACGCCGGCGCCAGCGCCGCCGCATCGGTGTCGGAGACGCACCCGCTCCGGATCGACCTGACGGACCACACGCCGTGGCGGCTCGTCCGCGGGACGTTCTCGGCGGCTCGCACCGACTCGTTGGGGTCCCGCGACGACGTCGCGTTTATTCAGCCGGACCGACCGCTCGAGACGCTCTCCGAGTCGACGGCCGACGCGGGGGACGGCCAGACGATCCCGTGGGGAGTCGACCGCGTCGGCGCGACCGCGCTCCACGACGCCGGTCACACCGCGGCCGGCGTCGACGTCGGCGTCGTCGACAGCGGCATCAGCGAGACGCACCCGGACCTCGAAGCCAACGTCGCGCCGCCGTCCGAGGAGGGCGCGCACAACGCGTGGGTCGAGTGTCAGGGCGGGGAGTGCACGTATCCGTGGTCCGACGACGGCGGCCACGGCACGCACGTCGCGGGGACGATCGCGGGCGCTGACGGGGCCGACGGGACGGTCGGCGTCGCACCGGACGCGACGCTGCACGCGCTGAAGGTGTGCGGCGGAACCGGTCGCTGCCGCACGTCGGCGATCGCGAAGGCGATCCGGTACGCCGCGGACGCCGGGTGGGACGTCGTGAACCTCAGCCTCGGCTCTCCCCGGCGGTCGCCGGCGCTGCAGGCCGCCGGCGAATACGCGCTCGAGGCCGGCCTCGTGCCGGTCGCGGCCGCCGGAAACCAGGGGCGCTCCGACTCCGTGAACTACCCCGCGGCGTACGACGAGTTCCTCGGCGTCTCCGCGACGACCATCGACGACGGCATCGCGAGGTTCTCGAGCCGCGGACCGGAAGTCGACGTCGCGGCGCCGGGCGCAGACGTCTGCGGGCCGGCGCTGGACGGCTATCAGACGCTGAGCGGCACCTCGATGGCCGCGCCGCACGTCGCGGGCGCCGTCGCGCACGTGATCGCGGACGGGGCCTCGGCGATGGACGCGAGGGAGCGGCTGCTCGAGACGGCCGAAGACCTCGGGCTCTCGGGGACCGAGCAGGGCGCGGGACTCGTCGACGCGGCCGCCGCGTTGGGGTACGACCACGACGGCGGGACCGGCGACGGAGTGAGCTGTCCGGCCGCGGCGTCCGTGTGAGCGGTTGCTCGGCTTCGCCGGGCCGGTCTCGCGGCGCTCGCGGCCGAGCCCCGGGTGCGCGCGATCCGCCGTCTTGGTGTCAAGGCTTTTGCACTGACGCGTCTGGATGACGAACATGACAGTCGACGGCTGGGAGACAGAGACGCTCGACCCGCTCCGACAGCGGCCTGAGTGGCCCGGACACGACGACGCCGGGGCACACGTCCGGTTTCTACGCTCACAGGAGTCCGTTCCGGAACAGCACGCCGATTCGCTCGGACTCACCGCTCGCGTCGCCGCCGATACCGATCGCCTGCTGTATCTCGCCAGCGCCGGCCCGGACGCCGGCTGCGACCGGCTCGTCGTCGACGACGTGAGGCTCACGGACGGCGCCCTCTCGGTCGACGCGCACGTCGCGTGTGAGTCGGGGATGGCCGCACAGGTCATCACGTATCCGGCGTCGGTACTCTGGGTGCCGGACGTCGCCGCCGACCGCGCGACCGCCTCGATCACCGACGGCTGGGAGCAGACGCACACCGTCTCGGCCGCCCTCGAACGGGAGTAGCGCGCTCTCAGTCGGACCGGGAGGCCGCGGCTCGCCACTCCAGCGATCGCCGATGTAACGCTTCGACGGTGGGTCGTCCGCCGTCGAGCATCCGCTCGGCAATCTCGTTCGCCGCTCGCAGTTCGTCGGCCGACAGGTGTTCGTACGCGGGGGTTCCGTCGACGTGGCCGTACCACACGTCCTCGAACAGGGCGTCTAACACGACGCGCGCGAAACAGTGGTCCGCCTCGATCGGCCAGTCGCCGTGCCGGCGTGCTCGCTCGGGGAGTTCCGACGTGACCGTTCGAAGGTACGTCTCACGCAGCGCGGTGAGGTCGTTGCCCCCAAGCGTCTGTTGTCCCATTATACCGTGGAATGAGGGGCGCTTTCGCCGTTTTTTGACCCCGTGTCGGTCATCTGTCGGCTTCGGTCACGGGGATACTGACGCCCGCCGGTTTCGGTGGCGCCTCCTGAGGACGGCCCCCGTCCGGGATCAGCCCGTCGTCGTCGAAGGTCCCCTCGATGTCGTCGATGA
>CAZNOA010000151.1:0-4057 GCA_964574565.1 uncultured Halobellus sp.
TCTTCTGGGACGACTTCGCCGACCGCGTCGGCTATCACGCGCCCGGGCTGCCGGAGGACTGGAAGGAGCGCGACCTCCATCCCGACCTCGACTCGTGGGGGACCGTCTCCGCGATCAACGCCGGGCTCACGGAGCTCGGCCAGATCGTCTGTGAGACGCTCAAACAGGAGTACATCGACTGGGAGGCCGAGTTCGAGCCGCCGGACGACCTGCCCGACTTCGAATCGTAACCGGCGGCACGCGCGGTGGCCGCGACGCCCGTCTCTTCGACGAACCGCTCAGTGGCCCCAGAGGCGCCCGTCCGGACCGTAGCGGGCGCCCATGATCCGATCCCACTGCTCGTCCGAGAGCGACAGCTCGGTCGCGGCCGCGTTCTCCGCGAGCTGGTCGGTCGTCCGCGCGCCGACGATCGGAACGCAGGTGAACTCGTCCCACGCGGTCAGCCAGCGGAGCGCGACCTGTGCGGGCGTCGCGTCGAGCTCGTCGGCGACGTCACGCACCGCGTCGAGCACTTTCCAGCCGCGCTCGGAGAGGTAGAAGCGCTCGAAGCGGTCGTCGAAGCTCGCTCGCGACCCGTCCGGTGCGATGACGGCCTCGGGGTCGTCGGGGTCCGCGCGCTCGTACTTCCCGGTGAGGAACCCGCCGGCCAGCGGCGAGTACGGGCAGACGGCGATCTCCTGATCGATACAGACGTCGAGGTACGCTTTCACGTCCTCGTAGTAGCCGGCGTGGTGAAGCGGCTGGACGACGTCGAAGGGGGCGTAGTCGTTCGCGTCCGCGGTCCACAGCGCCTTCGTCAGCTGCCAGGCCGCCATCGTCGAGGCGCCGAGGTAGTGGACTTTCCCCTCCGAGACCAGCTCGTCGAGGACCCGCATCGTCTCTTCGATCGGCGTCTCCTCGTCCCAGCGGTGGATGTAGTAGACGTCGAGGTAGTCGGTGTCCAGCCGGTCGAGGCTCCCCTCGACCTGCGCGCGGACGTGCTTCCGCCCGAGCCCGGAATCGTTGGGGCCGGGCTCTCCGCGACCGTCGAACGGGAAGTACACCTTCGAGGCGATCACGTACTCCTCTCGGTCGCGCTCGGCGAGCCACTCGCCGATGTACTCCTCGCTCGTCCCGTTCGGCGTCCCGTACACGTTGGCGGTGTCGATGAAGTTGATCCCGTGATCGGCGGCCGCGTCGAGGAGCTCGTGTGCCTCCCCGCGGCCCGTCTCGACCACGCCGTTCGTCTCCCGTCCGAAACGCCACGTCCCGAAGCAGAGTTCGGAGACGCTGAGTCCGGTATTGCCGAGCCGTCGGTAGTCCATGTTCGCGCATCTCGGTCGCGGTTTATAAACCGTGGCGACACCGGCGGTCGGTGCCGTCCGCCGACCGGTCACGCGTCGCTCGACGCTTCTGAAGCCGTCGGCTCGAAGTCGACCCGCACGACCTCGTCGATCGTTCCCGCGAATCCGTCCGTATCGACCTCCTCGTAGCCGGGACCGGGGTCCTCAGTGACGATCCGGTACTCGACGTCGGCGCGGAGCTCCTGCTCCGGACCGACGAACAGCAGCGATTCGCACCTGCCCCGGTCGCCCCCCCAGGTCGGCAGCGTGACCGGGACGGCGTCCGACTCCGCGCGGATGACGTGTCCGGAGAGCGGCTGGCCCCCGGCGTCCTCGGCGTGTTCAGACGACGCGGACGCCGGGAGCGTTATCTCGCCGGGGCCGGCGAATCCGGCGTCCTCGACGTTAGACGGATCGGTGACGTAGAGCGTTTCGTCCCAGCAGTCGACGTCCTCGTACGGGCCGACCCCCATGATCCGCCGGTAGGACTTCTTGGCGACGTATCCCGTCCCGGCTTCGGGCGGTTCGGCCGGCTCCTCGTCGAGGCCGCCTTCACATAGCCCTTCGCCGTCCTCGATCCGCTCGACCGACCAGGGGACGAACTCGACGTGGTCGCTGACGCGCTGGCCCTGCGGGTTCTCGGTAGGGGTGTCCTCGTGAACGGGGCCGGACTGGTGGCCCCACCAGTTGCACGTCGCGTCGACGACGGTGGACAGTTCCTCGACACGAGTGTGCAAGACGCCGTACTCCTCGTTGTCCTCGATGTTGTTGTCCCGAAGCACCGTTTCGTAGGGGTCGACGGATCCGCCAACTCGATGGCCGACGCGATTCTCCGCAAGCGTGCACTCGCGAACGTCCAGGGCGCCAACGGGTTGTTCGATGCCGGCGCCGTCACAGTCTCGGACCACACAGTCGCGTATCGGCATCGGCTCGTCGTAGATCCCGCGGTCGCCGTAGTTGGTCTCCATTCCGACCCCGTCGCTCCCGCTGACGAGCGTCCCCTCGATCGTCGATTCCGGCCGCGGCACGAAGGTGACTGGACCGCCGTTGTCGACAACGCGGCAGTCCTCGAGGCCGAAGATCGCGCTGCTTCCCGCCCGGACCGGACGCGAACCGTTCTGCCCGATGTCGCAGTCTCGAATGAGAATGTCCCTAGAGTAATCGGAGATGCTGACACCTCGGCCGTCGTTCTGCCGGATGTCGCAGTCTCGCACGAGAACGTCCGAGGAGGCATTGACGACAACGACGCCTAAGATGTTCTGTTCGACCGTTGTCGAAGCAAGCGTCACGTTACTACTCAAATCAAACCTGACACCCGTCCCGAAGTTCCGTATCGTGAGGTTCCGAACGGTACTGCCGGACCACTCGATATCCAGCCCGGTCCCGGTTCCGTCGCCCTCGATCGTGTGCCCGTTCCCGTCGAGCGTCACGTCGGACGTGGTGATCTCCAAACAGTCGCCCTCCGCGGACAGGTCGTCGCCGAGGACGTACTCGCCGGACTCGTCGATCTCTCGACACTCCGTGATCGCGGTCGGGCCTTCCTGGGCCGTCGTCCGTCCGATGGAGGAGAGCCCGAGAAGACCCACGGAGCCGATGGCACCGATTCGGAGCGCGTCTCGACGCGACGCTTCAGTCGGGTCGTTGTCACGATGTGACATATTACGAAATATCTCTCGGCGACGATTATATCGTTATAACCGGTGTAATTACACTATTGTGGAATTATTTCGTGAAAGGGTTTCTTCTGTTTACTCAGAGCCGTTGAAAACAATCGTTCTGGCCGATAGTGTGATCAATGAGACACTGTCGGACGTTCTGAGTGTCATATTATAGAAAATATATAATCATAATTTGTGTACTTTACAGATAACTGTATACTCCCTGGTATACGCAGTCGCCTCGGGCGTCGGGGAGTCCAGCGACACGCGTGTCAGGATCACGTCGACACGCTTGAGCGGCTCCGCGATGCGTCGCGTCCCCGCCACTCCGTGTCACGCATCTACGCGACTCCGCCGTATTCAAATACGCGCGCGCAGACCAACGGATATGGAGCAGATCGACGACCAGTACACGCCGGCGGACGTCGAGTCCGAGGTCGACGAGTACTGGGACGACGCGAACGCCTACGAGTCGGCCACGGAGGCACACGCCGACGACCCGCCCTTCTTTTTCGTTGACGGGCCGCCGTACACCTCCGGGCAGATGCACCTCGGCACGGCGTGGAACAAGACGCTGAAAGACGCCGTCATCCGTCACAAGCGGATGACCGGCCACCGCGTCACCGACCGCCCGGGATACGACATGCACGGGCTGCCGATCGAGGTGAAAGTCGAGGAGGAGCTCGGCTTCGAGAACAAGCGGGACATCGAGGAGTACGGGATGGAGCCGTTCATCCAGAAGTGCAAGGAGTTCGCGCTCCGCAACCGGGCGGCGATGGACGACGACTTCAAATCTATCGGCGTCTGGATGGACTGGGACGATCCGTACGAGACGATCGACCCCGAGTACATGGAGGCCGCGTGGTGGGCGTTCTCGAACGTCGCCGAAAACGGGCTCGTCGAGCAGGGAAAACGGTCGATTTCGCAGTGCCCGCGCTGTGAGACGGGGCTCGCGAACAACGAGGTCGAGTACGAGCACGTCGACGACCCGTCGATCTACGTGAAGTTCCCGCTCTCCGACCGCGAGGGGAGCCTCGTCATCTGGACGACGACGCCGTGGACGATCCCCGCGAACAC
>CAZNOA010000152.1:0-4040 GCA_964574565.1 uncultured Halobellus sp.
GGAGCCGTCGGTGACGTCGACGGACTCGACCGCACCCGACGACTCCGACTCGTTCGTTCCGGCCGACGCCGTCGAACCGGAATCGAGGACGGAACACGATTCGGGTGCCGGAGCTGGCTCGGACAGGCGCCCGGGTCCAGACGCCGGCACGGAGCCGGGTAACGACTCGGACACCGACCGCTGACCCCGGAGCGCTTATTCTCGTGGAACTATCAGAGCCGGTATGGCTCCGACGCTGGTCAACGCCGCGATCGGCGCGCTGCTCGCGGCGGCCCTGTTGGGCGCGGCGTTCGACCGGCGTGCGGTCGCGATCGTCGTCGCGGCGGCGGTCCTCCCCGACCTCGACGCCGTCGCGAGTCTCGTCGTCCCCGGGGCGACGAACGCGCTGTTTCACACCCTCTGGATCCCGCTGGTCGCCGGGACGGTCCTGTACTGGGACACCACGCTTCGCGACGGCTCGCGGCTCCGCGACCGGGTCGGCTGGTACGGGGTACGGGTCGCGTGGGTCGCGCTCGCGGCGTTCGTCGTCGCCGGCATCGGCCCGGAGCTGTTCGGTCGCGAGGGCGTGAATCTGCTCTATCCGATTCACGACGCGTACTACCACGTCCGCGGGCGACTCGTCCTCTCGACGCAAGAGGGGCTCGTCCAGACGTTCGTCGCGCTGAGCGCCGAGGGGCCCGGAGTGCTTCCGCTCCAGAGCCCGGGCACGACCGACTCGTACGCGATTTCGACGTGGGTGAACCCGAACGGGCGACCGGGGCTCTCGCTCGGTGCCGATCGCGAGCTGTATCTCGTCCGGAGCGGCTGGCAGGCGGTCGTCGTCGCGTCTGCGGTCGCGGTGCTCGCGGTGCGGTCTCGCGGGTTCACACGAGGGGTGACGGAGTAGATGCCGTCGACCGTCGTCCACGCCGGATTCGCGTTGTTGCTGGCGGCGGGACTGCTCGGGAACTACTACGATCGGCGGGGGCGCGCCGGCGTGCTCGCGATCGTCATTCTCCCCGAGATAGACAGCTTTCTCGGGCCGGTCATGCCCGGTGCACACCGGACGGTCGGTCACAACTTCGTGTTCCCGGCGGCAGCCGCGGTCCTGCTGTACTACGACACCCGAATTCGGCGCGATTCGCTCCTCAGAGACCGGCTCTCCGAGCGGTGGATCGCCGTCGCGTGGGTCGGGCTCTTCGTCCACGTGTTCGCGCACGTCGCGTTGGACTGGGCGCACCTCGACGGCGTGAACGTCCTCTGGCCGCTCCGTGACCGGTTTTATCGGCTGGAGGGCGAGATCCTTCTTTCGACCGCCGACGGGTTCGTCCAGACCATCGTCGACGTCCGGATCGATCCCGACACGGGGAGTCGACGCGTCGACCCCGGCGAGGGCGGCACCACGGAGACGGTCCACGTCAACAATCCGGTGGAGCCGCGAGACCCAACCGAAGAGACCGACGAGCCGATCGACAGGCGGTTCCCGATCGCGAACCGCGGCTGGCGGCTCTACCTGATCGGGCTCGGCTTGTTCGCGCTCGTTGCGCGGAAACTGCAGGGTGAAGCGCCGACTGACGACGTGTGAGTCACAGCAGTCTGGCAGTTCGACCGTGTCACCGACTTCGGGTATCTAAACGGCCCACATAGTATGGCACGACACTGACCCCCCCGTAGTTCCTACGGCTTCACGATGAGTACCACCCGACGCGAGGCGCACGCTCTCGAGGACGAGGAGATCGCGGTCGTCGGCGCTGGGTTCGGCGGTCTCTCCGCCGCCTGCTACCTCGCAGACGCCGGCGCGGACGTGACGGTGTTCGAGCGCAACGAACACCCGGGCGGATATGCCGGTCGGATCGAACGCGACGGCTTCCGGATCGACACCGGTCCCTCCTGGTATCTCATGCCCGAGGTGTTCGACCGCTTTTTCGACCGCTTCGGCCGATCGACCGACGAGTTCTACGAGCTGACTGAGCTCGATCCACTTTACGAGGTCGTCTGGAAGGACGGCGACCGCGCGACGATGCCCGCGGACCGCGCGGGACAGAAGGAGCTGTTCGAATCGTACGAGGCGGGGGGCGGCGAGCGGCTCGACGCGTACCTCGACGACGCCGCCGAGGCGTACGAGCTGGGGATGGACCGGTTCGTCTACCCGAGTCGCTCGCGGCTCCGCGATATGCTCGACCTCGACGTGGTGCGGTCGGCGCGTGCGCTTCCGAAACTGCGGACGATGGACAGCTACGTCGGCGACTACTTCGACCACGAGAAGCTGCGGCAGATCGCGGAGTACAAGCTCGTCTTCCTCGGCGGGTCACCGTACAACACGCCCGCGATCTACACGCTGATGAGCCACGTCGATATGAACCTCGGCGTCTACCACCCGATCGGGGGGATCGCGAGCGTCGTCGACGGGATGGCCGCGCTCGCGACCGACCTCGGCGTCGATATCCGGACGAACGCTCCGGTGACCGCCATCGAACCCTCGGTCGCGGCGTCGGTCCCGAAGTTCACCGTGACCGCCGAGAGCGCAGCGGCTGCCGACGCGGGAGCGTCCGAGACGCGGTTCGACCGCGTCGTCGCCAACGCGGCGCCGCCACACGTCGAACGCGACCTCCTCCCCGACGAGTACGCGCGTCGAGAGGCGTACTGGGAGTCGCGGACGTACGCCCCGTCGGCGTTCCTGTTGTACGCCGGCGTGGAAGGCGATGTCGACTTGGACCATCACGCGCTCGTGTTACCGACCGACTGGCGGCCGCACTTCGAGACCATCTTCGACGATCCCGGATGGCCAGACGACCCCGCCTACTACGTGCACGTTCCCTCGAAGACAGATCCGAAGGCGGCACCCGACGGCCACGAAGCGGTGTTCGTCCTCGTCCCGCTCGCGCCCGGTCTCGACGACGATCCGGCGACTCGCGAGCGGTTTCGCGAGCTGGTGCTCGACGATCTGGCCGAACAGACGGGCGTCGACTTCCGCGACCGGATCGTCTTCGAGGAGTCCGCATGCGTCTCGGATTTCGAGCGACGATTCAACGCCCCGCGCGGCACCGCGCTCGCGCTCTCACACACTCTCGATCAGACGGGGCCGCTACGACCCGCACACCGCGCGCCGGGCGTGGACGGACTCTACTACGTCGGCGCATACACGAATCCCGGGATCGGGATGCCGATGTGCCTGCTCAGCGGCGAGCACGTCGCCGAGGCCGTTATCGAGGACGCGACCGGAAACGGGGTCGTCCCGTCCGTCGTCCCGACATCGACGAGAGGGAGGCACTGACAGCGCTCACGTGTCGACACCGACGCGTTCACTCCGCGTCCGCCGGATCGACCATCTCCTGTCCCGCCGCCCACATCTCGACCGTGACCGGCTCCCAGATCGAGAGAACGTGTTTCGAATCGACAGCACGGGACCTACGGACGGGCACTCCGACAGGATAGGAATGACAAGAGCGTTTTATCTACGTTGGCATAGCGTACCGAAACGATGCGTCTTACCGCCACCTCTCCACGACGTCGTGGTGGCTCAGGGCCGGCACGACCGATCGGGCGTCATCTCCGAACAGACCAGCTCCGCTCTCCCGAGAGCGCAACAGAACGAACGACGACCACGGAGGGACCTTGATGACGCTGTCAGCGAGTGCGTCGCTGGCGGTGGTTCCGCTCGTCGTCGTCGCCGTCCTGCTCGTCGGGCTGCTCTGGCCTGCTTCGCGGGCGATGCCCGTTGCATGGCTGGCGGCCGCGGTCGTCGCCTTCTTTGCGTGGGAGATGCCGATTGAGTGGATCCTCGCAGCGTCTCTTGACGGCGCGATGGCCGCGATCGAGATCCTCTGGATCGTCCTCGGCGCGTTAGTGTTGCTGTACACCCTGATGAACTCCGGCGCAGTCGATCGGATCAATGCCGGCTTTGCGGCGATAAGCGACGATCGCCGCGTGCAAGTCGTCCTCCTCGGATTCTTTCTCGCGACGTTCATTGAGGGGGTCGCCGGGTTCGGCACGCCCGCCGCAGTCGTCGCACCGCTGCTGTTGGCGCTCGGCTTTCCGGCGCTGGCCGCGGTCGTCGCCGC
>CAZNOA010000153.1:0-4035 GCA_964574565.1 uncultured Halobellus sp.
CTCCAGACGTTCTCGAAGGTAACGTCGACGACAGCGTCGTCGTGTGCGGCCTCGCTGACGGCGAGGTTCAACCCGTTGTCGTCATCGTCCGGATCCGCAGGCTGCTCGCGTCTGTTCCCGTCGACCGTGAGATCACGGACGACGTGGCCGGAGATCCCGTCTTGGGGGCGCCATACGAACACCCCGTGGTTGTTCCGATGTCCGCCGTCAAGCCGGACGATCGACTCTTTTCCATCTCCGCGAAACGTCACGCCGTCCGGGATTTCGTCACCGAACACCTCGACGGCCCTCGCTCCGACTTCGGACTTATCATCGGCGGAGACGAGGGTCGTTCCGGGCGGGAAGTAAACCGTCCCGCCCGCATCAACGGCATTGATAGCGTCCCGAACGGCAGTCGTATCGTCTGTCGTCCCGTCGACTGCTGCACCGAAGTCTCGAATGTCTTTCACTGATTCGTCTCTTTCTGTCCTCTCGGTCGTGTTGCACCCTGCCAACGCCGACACGGAGAGAGAAAGGAGGGCTAATGCGCGGCGGCGAGATACCATACAGTATGATATAACTCTTCGATCAGTTAGTAAGGAGGCAACAAATCGTTCTACTGAGGCACTTTCGGCGTATCGCTCCGCTCTGTATCGCCAGCCCGTAGCACACATACGTTCAGATACAGGCGTTCTTCAGACGGCCGGATTCTCGGCCGCTTGATGGTGGTTAATACAACTAGTCCGATCGTATACATTATTTAATATGAATATTACAATTGAGTGGGTATCCGGCATAGGTTTATGAAATATCGGAACTCGGAACAGACGACTGCTTCAGATACAGAGTTAGTCGGTATCGAAGCCAAAAGTCACGATCAAATATACACAGATTCGTATCCGTTCTGGGGCGATTCGCTACGTATTGACCCTCAGCGCGTCGAGCGCATCTTTGCCGATTGTTACAAGCCGAAAACGATCACTCACGGCAGACGGAAGCGGCGACTGCTTGAATTCCTCGACATCGATTCCATCGACGGGAAAACCGTGTTAGACGTGGGGTGTGGAAACGGCTCGCTTTCGGTGTACATGGCTATGCACGGGGCAGAATCGTTCGGATTCGACATCTCGGTGGCGGGTGTTCAACGAGCGCGTCATATTGCGGAGGTGAACGATGTCTCGGATCGCACTGCGTTTTGCATCCAATCCGCGTCGAACATGGCCTACCGATCGGAACAGTTCGATATCGTTCTCTGCTCAAACGTGCTCCATCACATCTGGAAGTACGACGGCATCCAAGACGAACTGTATCGCGTCCTCGCCGACGGCGGGTCGCTGGTATTCGACGAGGGTATACGTTCAAATCCCGTGTACCGCGGCTGTCGTGATGCGTACAAGCAGGTCGCCGGAAGCGAGTCGGAGCTCGGAGATGTCGACCTCGAGTACACTGATCTTGTCGACTACGGCGAGATGTTCGCCGACACCCGCATCGACTGTTTCACGCTCGCTTCGGGAGTGAAGAACCTCCTCGGAGACGATTTCGATAACCCACGCCACATTCGGGCGATGTTCGCCTGCACGAGAGCGCTCGATACGCTGTTGGAGCGATTCGACGTCTTCGATCCGTACTGTCTCGAAGTCGTGGGCCGATTCGAAAAATAACCGCTCCGCGTCAGGTCGTGCGGTGAATACAGTCGAAAACGCGTCTCGGTCAAATGCCGAGACCAGGTTAAACGCGGGTGCGTCGCCGACCGAGCCGCGGTTCAGACCTGGATCCGTTCGTTCGAGGTCTCGTTATCAACGTCGTTCACCCAGATTCGCACTTCGTCGACGTCACCGCGCACGCGCATCGTGTGGGAGAAGCTCTCCCGTCCACCGCTCACGCTCGTGCTCTCCGCAGCGACGGTGTTCCCCTGATATCCGAGCGTAGTGACGACCGTATTGAGCTGTTGATCCCGATCCGTGACGACCCAATCGATATCGAACCGCGTCCACGTCTCTCCGCTCCGGTCGGTGACCTCGAAGCGTTCGATGGTCGGTCCGTAGTTCGAATCGGTATCGGCGGGCGTTTCGAAACCGAGGACGTCCCCGCTGACATATTCATCACCACCTCTCGCCACCGCTCGGAATTCGTAGCTCGTCTCGCTGTCGAGGTCTGTCAGTTCATCGGTGAACGTCTCGCTCGCGTCGAGGGTCTGTTCGTCGGTGGCGTTCCACCCGTCCGCGTTCGCCGCTCGCCACTCGAAACCGACGTTGACCTCGTCAGCCGCACCGGTGCTTCGAAGATATCCGGTCAGCGTGACCGAGTCGGACCGCAGATCCGTCGTTCCGGTGGTTTCGACGGTGGGTTCGTTGTCGACGGTGAGTTCGACCGTCGACTCGGCGGTGTTCCCGCTTGCGTCGGTCACGCGAGCGGTGAGCGTCGCGCTTCCGTTCGATACGCTCGTCGAATCCCACTCGTCTTGGTAGGTCTCTGTCTCGCTTTCGTACTCGGTGCTCGACCACGCGCCTCCGTTACTCCGATACTCGACGGTCAATCCGTCGTCGACCTCGTCGCCAACGCCTGCGGCGATCTGTATTGGAACGGATCCGCTAACGGTCCGCCCAGCAGCAGGAAACTCCCACACGGCGAACGGTTCTGAACTCGATTCGGATAGGTTGGCGGATCTGCCGCCCGTCGCGACGCTGAAAACGTCCGTCAGAACGGCCTCGTTGTCGTACGAACCGAGCCCGACCCAGCCCGTCGTGAGATCTCCGTCCGTCACCGCGACGTCCCAGTTGGCGGGCTCAGGGTCTCCTTCGCGCCACACCTTCGCCTGAATGGTGTCTCCATCTGCCCGGAATCGGCGGTTATACACCACTCCCTCCTCCGCGGTTCCGAACCGCTCGAGGGTCGTCATCCCGTCGGTGGAGTATTTGAAGAGACGGAATCCGTTTTCGGCCGTCTCACACTCAAGAAGGTAACCGAGTTCCCTTCCGCCGCTGTATCCGCACCGCAACTGGACGCGGGCGTGATACCCGAGGTCGTCGTTCGGATTCGCTTGCGGGACGCGGAACTTGTCAGCAACCTCTACGTCGGAGGGCTCTCCGACTCTGTCCCACGAAATAGCTCGACGGGCTCGATCGTCTCCCGCGTGTGCGAACTCGAGAGCGTGCCCACCGTCGAACTCGGCCCCAGAGATGACTCCCCAGTTATCGCTATCCGCGTTCCATCGGGGCGTCCACTCGTTGAAGGGGTTCTCCGTCTCCGGCTCCTCCTCTTCGTCGGCCGTTTCGTCTTCACCTGAATCGTCGGTTCTTCCGTCGACCCAGGCACCGACCTCGTCGGCTGTCGGAACGGCGTCGATGTCCGTCTTCTTGCGTTCTTCTATCGTACCGAACGAAATGTTCTGATCGTTTCCGAGCGGCCCGTCTTCGTTGTCGTAATGATAGTACGTCCCCACTCGGCTACCGGACCCGTCAGAACTCGCTCTGATCCCACCACCGCCCGTCTGTCCGTTCACCCACACCGTCGCATTGTCGGCACGTAATACGGCCGTGTCCGTCAGATAAATTCCACCGCGGATATCAGGGCCGTTGTCGACGAGCACCAACTCGGAGTCATCCGCGACGCGGTACGAGCCGTCTTCGTTGAGTCGAAGGCAATCGACGTTGTTCTCGGCGACGACATCCTCGAAAGTCACCGTAGCTCCTCTTCCGCTGGTGTTCTGGAAGATGTGGCCCTGATTATTCTGGAACCGGCACCGCTTGTACCGCATGGTGTCGGTGCCGACCGAGCACTTTGTCGCCCCAGTACCGACGTTGTCTTCCAACACGCAGTTCTCGGCGACCGCTTTCCCGCCCGAGAGGTCCATCTCGTAGAAGCCGGCCGATCCGTTCCCCCGACCGAGACAGTTCTCGAACCGGACGGGTGGATCCATGAACGGATCCCCGCTCGTTTCCATTCCGAACCCGTGCTGTCGGTTGTCCTCGGCAGTGCAGTACTCTACCGTCGTGCCGGCACAGCCGACGTCGATACCGTTTCCGTAACAGTTCGTCGCGAGCACGTCCCTGATCG
>CAZNOA010000154.1:0-4017 GCA_964574565.1 uncultured Halobellus sp.
TCGTCGAGCAGAACGTGTCCGCGCGGGACGCCTGTCCATCCTGGACCTCGAACTCGGCCCGGTACGCGCGGTCGGCAAGCTCCCGGCGATCGAGCTGCGTGCCGAGCGCGCGGGTCGCCGCGTCGATCCCAGCGACGACGACCGCGGCCGACGAGCCGAGCCCGGCGCCGAGCGGAATCTCGCTTTCGACGGTGATGTCGAAGCCGGCGTCGGGCGCGTCGGCGGCGGCCCGCGCCTGTCGGACCGCGGCGTCGACGTAGCCCATCGCGGCCTCGACGAGCGGCGTCGGGACGTCGACGTCCGGGTGATCGCCGGTTCCGCCGGAGTACTCGACGGTGAACCCGTCCAGCGAGAGGTCTTCCGCCTCGACGCGGACGTGGTCGTCCTCGCGGGGCTCGGCGGTCACGGTGGCGCGTCGCTCGATCGCGGCGGGTACGGCCGGCTCGCCGTAGACGACAGCGTGTTCGCCGAAGAGGTACACCTTCCCCGGCGCTTCACAGACGGTCATACGCGTCACCTCTCTCCGGGGGCTTACAGGCGTTGCGCTTGTCGCGTCCATACCTTTTCGGACCGTCGGTGGATGTACCCGGTATGATACGGCTCCCGGCGCTGCTCACAAGGGGACTCGTCGAGTTCGTCGAGACCGCGACCGCCGCGATCCCGCGGGTGCTCGCGGGGCTCGTCTTCCTCGCCCTCTCGTACGCGGCGGTCCGGGTCGTCCTCGCGCTCGTTCGTCGGTCCGTGGGGCGGGTGTACGCCGCCGACCGCGAGCTCGTGGGGAACCTGATCGTCACGGTCGTCGCGGTGTTCCTGTGGTTCGCCGTCGCGCTCACGTTCCTGAAGATCGTCGGCATGGGCGACGTCGCCGCGAGCCTCGGAACCGCCGTCGGCTTCGTCGCGCTGGGCGTCTCGTACGCGCTCTCCGAGATGATCGAAGACACCGTCGCCGGCGTCTACCTCCTGCGCGACCCGGACTTCAACCCCGGATATCGCGTCGAGGCGAAAGGCGTGACCGGAACCGTCGCCGCGATCGAACTCCGGAAGACGCGCATCGACACCGATGACGGCGATCGAGTTGTGCTCGCAAATCGGGAGATCGAGTCGCGCTGGACACACGACGTGTCCGGGAGCGGCGAGGCCGCGTAGCCGAACCGACGGACGCCGCGGTTGCGTCTCGCGACCGCGTCGGCGCCGCAATCCGTGCGGCCGACGAGCGTGACGCTCCGGGGAACGTGCTGTGCGGTAGAAAGTCGAACTCGGTCAGCGGCCGAGCTACAGTTCGTCTTCGAAGTCGTCGAGGGCGAAGACGGTGTCTGCGCCGCGGCGGTCGAGCGTCTCGTTGGCGAGCAGCCAGTAGACGACCGACAGCGCGCGTCGGCCCTTGTTGTTCGTCGGGATGACGAGGTCGACGTTCGACAGCTGGTTGTTGGAGTCGCACATCGCGATGACCGGGATGCCGACCGTGATGGCCTCCTTGACGGCCTGTGCGTCGCCGATCGGGTCGGTGACGACCACGATGTCCGGCTCGATGTAGCCGGCGTAGTCGGGGTTCGTCAGCGTTCCGGGGATGAACCGTCCCGTCCGGGCGCGAGCGCCGATGGCGTCGGCGAACTTCTCGGCCGGGAACCGGCCGTACTGCCGCGAGGAGGTGACGAGGATCTGCTCGGGGTCGTAGTTCGCGAGGAAGTCGGCGGCGGTGCGGATCCGCTGGTCCGTCGTGCTCACGTCGAGCACGTACAGCCCGTCGTCGCGGACGCGGTGGATGAACCGCTCCATGTCCTTCGTCTTCTGCTGGGTCCCGATGTGGACCCCCGCCGAGAGGTAGTCCTCGACCGGGATCAGCAGATCGACGTCGTCGTCCGGCATGACGTCGTCGTCGAACGGGGAGGCGTCCTCCTCGTCCGCCGCGTCGTCTGCCGGGTCCGCGGTCTCAGCCTCGGCAGGCGCCTCAGTTTCGGCGTCGGCGGGCGCCCCCTCGGCGGCCGCGTCGGCGGTCGGTTCCTCGGTCGTGTCGGTCTCATCCTCGACGGCGTCGACCGCCTCGGTCTCGGCGTCTTCGTCGAGTTCGACCGCGTCGTTGTCTTCCGTCATGCGTGGTGTCGATCCGTCATACCGCGTCGTCCGCGATGCGGATCAGTTCGTTCAGCTTGGCTGTTCGCTCGCCGCCGACCGTGCCGGTCTTGATGAAGCCGGCGTCGGCCGCCACGGCGAGGTGTGCGATCGTCGTGTCCTCCGTCTCGCCCGAGCGGTGCGAGATGGCACACTCCATGTCGTTTCGGTGCGCGAGTTCGATCGCGTCGAACGCGTCCGACAGCGTTCCGATCTGGTTCGGCTTGATCAGGATGCTGTTTGCCGCCCCGACGTCGATCCCCTCCTGGAGTCGCTCGACGTTGGTGACGAACAGGTCGTCACCGCAGACCAGCGTCCGGTCGCCGACCCGGTCGGTCAGGTCCGTGAACGCCTCGTAATCGTTCTCGTCGAGTGGGTCTTCGACGTACGCCAGGTCGTACTCGTCGACGAGCCCGGCGATGTACTCGACCTGCTCGTCGCTCGTCTTCGTCTCGTCGCCGTACACGTACGCCTCACGCTCGTCGTCGTACAGCTCCGCGGCCGCCACGTCGAGCCCGAAGCGGATCTCGAATCCGACTTCGTCCTCGACGCGGTCGACGGCCTCCTCGACGACCTCGAACGCCTCGGCGTCCGAGATCGGTGGCGCCCACGCGCCCTCGTCGCCCTTCGCCGCCGGGACGCCGCGCGAGTCGAGCACGTCCGCGACCGCCGCGTGGACCGCGGCGTTCGCGAAGACGGCCTCCGAGACGCTGGGCGCGCCGACCGGCGCGGCGAGGAACTCCTGAATGTGGGTCGCCTCCTTCGCGTGCTCCCCGCCGCCGACGACGTTGCCGAGCGGAATCGGGAAGTTCTCTCCACGGAACGCGCCACCGAGGTGCTGGTACAGCGGCGCCCCGAGCACGTCGGCGGCGGCCTTCGCGGCCGCCATCGAGATCGCGACCGCGCTGTTGGCGCCGATCGCGGAGAAGTCGTCGGTGCCGTCCGCCGCCCGCAGGGCGTTGTCCACGGCGCGCTGGTCGCCCGCGTACACCCCTTCGAGACGGGGGACGGCGTGTTCGCGCGCCTTCGCGATCGACTCGCTGGCCGGGAGTTCGATCGCCTCGTACTCGCCGGTCGACGCGCCGCTCGGGGCGGCCCCGCGGCCGAAACCGCCGGATTCGGTGAGCACGTCCGCCTCGACGGTCGAGTTGCCGCGCGAGTCGAGCACGCGCCGCAGGGAAACGCTGGTGATTCGTGTCATCAGTTGGATTCCCTCCGGACGGTGAAGGGGAGCGCACCCGCGTCGTACTCCTCGGCGGCGATGAGGATGGGCTCCGTCTGGTCCGTCTCGATCAGCACGGGGGCTCCGTACGACACCTGCAGCGCCCGCGCGCCGAGGATCCGTGCTTTCTCGTATCGATTGTATCGCTGTTGTGACATTGTTATTGGTACGGTGAGACGACGTCGACGAGGTCGCGATGGCTCACCATCATCCGGCGACAGCAGTGCCGGTCGACGCCGAGGTCGTCGAGGACTTCGCCCGGGTCCTCGTCGCCGTCGCGGGCGCGCTCTTTGAATTCCTCCCAGTGTTCACCCACGACGTTGCCGCACGTGAAACACCGGACGGGGATCATCATGACTGGATCACCTCAGCGGTAGGACTTCTGGTAACGAGCGCGCGCGCCGGGTCCGCCCCACTTCTTGGGTTCGGACTGGCGCACGTCGTTGACCAGCAGCGTGCGATCGAAGCTCATGTACGCGTCGCGCAGCTCGGCGTCGCCGAGGTGTTGGACGAGGCCGCGTGCGATTGCGGTCCGGGCCGCGTCCGCCTGGCCGCTGAAGCCGCCGCCCTCGACGTTGATGTCGATGTCGACGCCGTCGCGGAGCTCCTCGCCCGCGATGCGGAACGGTTCGAGCATCTTGAGCCGCGCCTGCTCCGGTTCGACCAGCTCGACTGGCTGGGAGTTG
>CAZNOA010000155.1:0-3997 GCA_964574565.1 uncultured Halobellus sp.
CGACGGGTTGGCACGGCACCGAACTGGCGAACCTCAAACCGGGCGAGTCCGTGGCCATCTTCGGTGCCGGTCCGGTCGGGCTGATGGCCGCCTACAGCGCGAAGATCAAAGGCGCCGCCGAGATTTACGTCGTCGACCAGGTGCCGAGTCGCCTCGAGCTCGCGGAGGACCACTGTGACGCACACGCCATCGACTTCTCCGAGGGCGACCCGGTCGACCAGATCATCGAGACGCACGGCGGGATGGTCGACAAAGGCGTCGACGCGGTCGGGTATCAGGCGACTGATCCGGAGGACGTCGACACCGATGCGGACGACTACGCGTACGATCCGGCCAAAGAGAACCCCGCGGTCGTGATCAACAGCCTGATTCGCGTGGTCCGGCCGACCGGCGAGCTGGGGATCCCCGGCCTGTACGTCCCCGAAGACCCGGGCGCTCCCGACGACATGGCCGCCCAAGGGCGACTCGGCATCGACTTCGGGAAGTTCTTCGAGAAGGGGCTCAAATGCGGCACGGGTCAGTGTAACGTGAAGGCGTACAACCGGTACCTCCGCGACATGATCATCGAGGGTCGTGCGGACCCCAGCTGGGTCGTCTCTCACCGCGTCGACCTCGAGGAGGCCCCTGAGATGTACGAGGCGTTCGACGCCCGCGAGGAGGGTGTCACGAAAGTACTGCTCGAGCCCTAACCGACCGACCCGCGGCCGACGCCCACCATATTTTTCGGAATCACACGGCCAGTCGTGACCGAGACGCCACCCGGAATCACGCCGCCAGTCGGAGTCAACCCTACGCGCGGAGTCGACCCTACGCGCGGAGTCAACCCTACGCGCGGAGTCGACCCTACGCGCGGAGCCACGCCTTCGGGTGTTCCGATCGAAGGTGCTTCTGATACGCCCCGATGAGCTCCGGGTAGCCGTCGGCGACGCAGTGCCAGTCGCAGTGTTCACACCGCCGCTCTACCCCGTCGTCACCGCTTTGGACGTAGCCGCCTCGTCTGTAAATCCCCATCTGTGTGCCTCTGTGCGCTCGGTCCGCGCGTGACACGTATACGTCGTGCACCCGGTTCACTCTGTCGGGCCTCGTCGCGTCGCCGAAACGGGTATATCGATCCCGCGTCTGGCCTCTCCCATGTGTCAGTACTGCAACTGGGCGTTCCACGACGGGTGGGGCGAGCTGCTCCAATACGACGATGTCTACCAGTCTGCCGTCGGCGGCGAGACGGAGTCCACTCACGGGTTCCACGGGGAGTGGGACGACCTCCGAACCGAGCTTGATATCTGAGCGGCGACTCAGATCGGGAAGGCGTCCGCCGACTCGACGGCCTCGGGATCTGACGCCGTGAGCGCGTCGAGCTCTCCGCGTATCCGCGACTCGTCCATCTCGCTGCCGATGAAGACGAGCCGCGTCCGTCGGTCGTCCTCCGGGCCCCATTCACCGATCGGCCCGGCCTGCACCGAGGGGCCGGCCTGGCTCACCCCGATGACGTCGTCGGTCCCCGCGACGCGAGCCACTCCCTTCGCTCGGACGACATCGCCGTCCCAGTCGGCGAGCCACGCGGCCAGCGACTCCGGATCGAACGGGTCGGCCGAGCGATAGACGAACGAGTCGACGCCGTGGGCCGCCGCCGCGCCCTCCGCGTGGTCGTGGTCGTGCGCGTGGTCCGTCCCCTCGCTCTCCGCTATCGCCCGCTTCCAGCCCGCCGATCGCTTCGCGGTCTCGAAGTCGAAGCGTCCGGTGTCGAGCACCTGATCCGGATCGACCGCGGAGTAGCTCGTTCGGATCCGCTTCGCCCGCGGGCCGAGCCGCTCGGCGACAGACTCGATCTGATCGAGCACGTCGTCGGGGACCATGTCCGTCTTGTTCAACACGAGTACGTCGCAGAACTCGACCCCCTCGACGAGCACGTCAGCCAGCGGGCGATCGGTCGCCGGCTCTCCGTCGCCCGGAAGCGACTCGCCCGCGTCGAACTCCTTCCAGAACCCGTAGGTGTCGAGGACGGTCACCATCGTGTCGAGCCGGAAGCGCTCGGTCGGGTCGACCTCGGAGTCCTCGGTCCCCTCGGTGAACGCCCGCGCGACCGGGATCGGCTCGGAGATCCCCGACGACTCCACGAGGAGGTAGTCGAACTCGCGCGACTCCGCGAGCGCCGCGGCCTCGCTCAGCAGGTCGTCTTGGAGCCGACAGCAGATACAGCCGTTCGAGAGGTCGATCACGCCCTCCTCGTCGTTCTCTCTCGCGACCAGTTCGGCGTCGACGTTCACCTCGCCCATGTCGTTTAAGATAACCGCGATGCGTCGGTCGCCCGGGTTCTCCAGCAGGTGATTCACCATGGTCGTCTTCCCGGCTCCGAGGTAGCCGCTCAGAACGGTCACGGGAATTCGGTCGTCGTCATTCATGTGTGTTACCACGAGCCGTGCTACCAGTATGAAACGATCGATCGGAAGGGTTCTCGTCGGCACAACGTTTACGCCCGCCGGCGGCTCGTTCTCCACCATGCGCCGCAGAGCCCTCCTCGCGACCGGGGCCGCCGCGTCGACCGCCTCGCTCGCCGGGTGTCCCATGCCGCCGTGGGCGGAGCGCCCCGAGCGGATCGACGGCGCGGAGGTGACCTTCCGTCGCGAGCACACCGACGAGTTCGATCCGAGCGACAGCGACACGCTCGACGCGGTCGAACTGTATCGCGACCTCGACCTCGACCCGCCTCGCCTCCTAATCAGAGGGCGATCGATGGGCGGCGATCGGGACTGTTACCAGGCCTCGCTGAACGAGGCGACGCGCTCCGCCGAGCGGCTGTCGATCACCGTCGCGGTCGAGCGGTCGGGTCCGCTCCCGCGTGCCTGCACGGATATCGCTGCGCCGTATCCGTACGAAATCGTCGTCACGTTCACGGAGGCACCCGTCCCCGAGCGTGTCGACGTCCGCCACGGCGACGAGACGGTGTTCGAAGCGCGAGTGTGAGCGGGTGACGCCGAGGTCCGGGCGCGCGTGTTACCGCTCGATGCCGCCCTGCGCTTTGATCCGCATGATGTGGCGGATGTTGAGGTAGATCTCTTCGGGAGAGGTCTCCTCGTCGGCGTCGTACAGGTCCGACACGCGGTAGAGGATCGCCGAGAGCTGTTTGCTCTCGGAGCTGTCACCTCGCACGTCGGCGGCGACCTCGCGGAGGAACTTGCGGGCCTCGTCGTCGTCCGGAAACTCTCCGTCGGCCGCATCTGCTGCCGACTCTGGGACGACCGGGTCGACGCCGGCCGCGTCGAGGGGATCGGCGGCCCCCTTTTCGGCGTCGCCGTCTCCGTCGCGCTCCCCGCTCATCGACCCTCGCTCACCCCGCGGCGGCGTACGACCCCGGCGTTGTTCGCGACGTTCTCCACGATCAGTCTGAACGCGTCCGCGGTCTCGCCCTCCTCCAAGACGACCGGTTCGCCGTCGTCACCGCCGGTCCGGACCGCGGGATCGAGCGGGACGCCACCCAAGAAGGGAAGGTCGTGCTCCTGTGCCAGCGCCTTTCCGCCGCCGGAGCCGAATATCTCGTGGAAGCCGCCGCAGTCCGGACACCGGAAGCCGGCCATGTTCTCCGCGATCCCGAGCACGTTCGTGTCGTGTTTGCCGAACATCCGCAGTCCCTTCACCGCGTCGTCGAGCGCGACCTCCTGCGGCGTCGTGACGATCACGGCCCCCGTCAGCGGGAGCGTCTGCAGGATCGTGAGCTGCGTGTCGCCGGTCCCCGGCGGCAGGTCCATCACGAGGTAGTCGAGCTCGCCCCACTCGACGTCCTCGACGAGCTGCGTGATGATCTTGTGGACCATTGGCCCTCGCCAGATGACGGGATCGTCCTCACCGGTGAGAAAGTCCATGCTCATCAGCTTCACGCCGAACCGCTCTGGCGGCACGATCGTCTCGCCGTCCGTCTGCGGGCGCTCCTCGGCCGAGACCATCCGCGGCACGTTCGGCCCGTACACGTCGGCGTCGAAGAGGCCGACGCGGGCGCCGAGCT